>NZ_QFXN01000110.1:0-47457 GCF_003144775.1 Enterobacter sp. CGMCC 5087
TCAGGTTGCGAAGATCTTTATCCGCAGCCGCCAGCTGGCTGATATTGCCCATGTCGATGCCGTACTGGTTAAGCACGCTACTCAGCGTATCCCCGGTAGAGACAACATATTCGTGGATACCCGCCTCATTCTCGGTTTTATCGTCCAGCTCATCCTGCGGGATAGCTTCATCTTCCTGAGCCGCCTGGTCGATAGGCTCACTGGCTTCAGGCAGCAAAGAACGGATTTCGCTCTTTTCAAGCTCAATGGTTTTAATGATAGGGGCAGAACTCGGGTGGTAAACATAGGGCCGCCAGACGGCGACCGCTAAGGTGAGAACTGTAAGCGACCCCAGCATAACGCGGTGGGGTCGTGGCAGATTGTTAAATGCCAGGGCGACAGAGCGGGCTATCTGTTGCACGTATTCACTTCCTCGTTAATCTCCTTTCAGGCAGCTCGCATACTGGTTCGCCAGTTGGCTGAGGAACTGCGAATAGCTCGCTTTGCTCAACTGGATATTCGTACCTAGCGGGTCAAGGGTTCCCATGCGCACGGATGTTCCCCTGGCCACGGCTTCTACGACCGCTGGCCTGAACTGTGGCTCAGCAAAAACGCATGTCGCTTTTTGCTCAACCAACTGTGTTCTGATTTCATGTAAACGCTGCGCACCAGGCTGAATTTCAGGGTTGACGGTGAAGTGGCCCAGTGGGGTCAAACCGTAGTGTTTTTCGTAATAGCCGTAGGCGTCATGAAAAACGAAATACCCTTTACCTTTCAACGGTGCGAGCTCATTACCAACCTGCTTATCGGTTGCGGCTAATTGTGCCTCAAAATCCTTCAGGTTGGCGTCTAGTTTGGCTCGACTTTGCGGCATAAGTTCCACTAATTTGTCATGGATTGCAACCGCTGAAAGCCGCGCTATCTCTGGGGATAACCAAAGATGCATGTTGTACTCGCCGTGATGGTGATCTCCATCACCTTTTTCGCCGTCTGCGGCATGATGATCATGTTCGTCGACGTCGTCATCCGCCCCTTTCATGAGCAACGGTTTCACCCCGGAGAGTTCGGCAATCGCGACCTGTTTTTCGCCAGCAACCTGTTTTGCTGACTTTTGCATAAACGCTTCCATTTCAGGACCAATCCAGACAACTAAGTCCGCGTTTTGTAAGCGTTTTACATCCGACGGGCGCAGGGAATAGTCATGCTCGGATGCACCATCAGGGAGCAGAACCTGGGTTTCCGTTACCCCGTCGGCAATGGCGGACGCGATGAAACCGAGTGGTTTAAGCGAAGCGACAACCGCAGCGTTAACATCTTGTGCGGTTGTACCCCAAAGGGCAGCGGATAATGCTGCGAAAAGAAGCGTATTTTTATGTAACATAATGCGACTAATCATCGTAGTGAATGCGTGGAATGTGATATTATAACATTCGTTGACTTCTTCAAGCTTAAAATGACATGACGACATTGGTTTCTCTTGAAAATATTTCGGTCTCATTCGGGCAGCGCCGCGTCCTCTCTGACGTGTCGCTCGATCTGAAGCCCGGCAAAATTCTGACGCTGCTCGGCCCCAATGGCGCAGGCAAATCCACCCTGGTGCGCGTGGTGCTGGGTCTGGTCGCCCCCGATGAAGGCGTGATTAAGCGCGAGGAAAAATTGCGTATTGGCTATGTGCCGCAAAAACTTCACCTCGACGCCACGCTGCCGCTGACGGTCAGCCGATTCCTGCGTCTGCGCCCCGGCACCCGTAAAGCCGATATTCTCCCGGCGCTGAAACGCGTGCAGGCGAGCCATCTTGTCGATGCGCCGCTGCAAAAACTGTCCGGCGGTGAAACTCAGCGTGTTTTACTTGCCCGCGCGCTGCTGAGCAGCCCGCAGCTGCTGGTACTGGATGAACCAACTCAGGGTGTGGATGTGAATGGTCAGGTTGCGCTTTATGATTTGATCGACCAGCTACGTCGGGAGCTTGATTGCGCCGTGCTGATGGTGTCTCACGACCTGCATCTGGTGATGGCAAAAACCGACGAAGTGCTGTGTCTCAACCACCATATCTGCTGTTCCGGTACGCCTGAAGTGGTGTCAATGCATCCGGAGTTTATCTCCATGTTCGGCCCCCGCGGCGCTGAACAGCTGGGTATTTACCGTCATCATCATAATCATCGCCATGATCTACAGGGACGAATCGTACTGCGTCGGGGAAATGGACACTCATGATTGAACTGTTACTGCCCGGCTGGCTGGCCGGGATTATGCTTGCCTGCGCCGCGGGTCCACTCGGCTCGTTTGTTGTCTGGCGCAGAATGTCCTATTTTGGCGATACCCTGGCGCACGCGTCTCTGCTGGGCGTTGCCTTTGGTCTGCTGCTGGATGTCAACCCCTTCTACGCGGTGATTGTGGTCACGTTGCTGCTGGCCGCCGGTCTGGTCTGGCTGGAAAAGCGCCCTCACCTCGCCATTGATACGCTGCTTGGCATTATGGCGCACAGTGCCCTGTCTCTGGGCCTGGTGGTGGTCAGCCTGATGTCGAACATCCGCGTGGATCTGATGGCCTACCTCTTCGGCGACCTGCTGGCCGTGACGCCGGAAGATCTCATCGCTATCGCCGTTGGCGTGGTGGTGGTGCTCGCTATTCTGCTCTGGCAGTGGCGGAATTTACTGGCCATGACCGTCAGTCCTGATCTGGCATTTGTCGACGGCGTGAAGCTGCAGCGCGTAAAACTGCTGCTGATGCTGGTGACGGCATTAACGATTGGTGTCGCAATGAAGTTTGTCGGCGCGCTGATTATTACGTCGCTGCTGATCATCCCTGCCGCCACGGCGCGTCGCTTTGCCCGTACGCCGGAGCAGATGGCCGGCATAGCCGTGATTATCGGAATGATTGCGGTAACGGGTGGGTTAACCTTCTCGGCGTTCTATGACACGCCTGCGGGGCCGTCAGTGGTGCTGAGTGCGGCGGTGCTGTTTATCTTCAGTATGATGAAAAAGACCGCGAATTAACATGGCGGGCGCAGAAGCCCTCACCGGCCCTCTCCCTCGGGGAGAGGGAACACAACATTACGGCATTGCCGGTGGCGTAATGCCGAAATGATTCCACGCCCGCACCGTTGCCATACGTCCACGCGGGGTACGCTGCAGGAAGCCCTGCTGGATCAGATACGGCTCCAGCACATCTTCAATCGTCTCACGCTCTTCCCCAATAGCCGCAGCCAGGTTATCCAGCCCGACCGGGCCGCCAAAGAACTTATCCAGCACCGCCAGCAGCAGTTTACGGTCCATATAGTCAAAGCCTTCGGCATCGACGTTCAGCATATCGAGCGCCTGAGCGGCGATCTCCGCGGAAATCGAGCCATCGTGCTTCACCTCGGCAAAGTCACGCACGCGGCGCAGCAGACGGTTGGCGATACGCGGCGTACCGCGGGAACGCTTCGCTACTTCAAACGCGCCCTCTTCGCTCATTTCGAGCCCCATATAGCGGGCGCTACGGCCAACGATGTGCTGGAGATCCGCCACCTGGTAAAACTCAAGACGCTGCACGATGCCGAAACGGTCGCGCAGCGGAGAGGTCAACGACCCGGCGCGGGTGGTGGCGCCAATCAGGGTAAACGGCGGCAGATCGATTTTGATGGAGCGCGCGGCCGGGCCTTCACCGATCATGATATCCAGCTGGTAATCTTCCATCGCCGGATAGAGCACTTCCTCCACCACCGGCGACAGGCGGTGGATCTCATCGATAAACAGCACGTCATGCGGTTCGAGGTTGGTCAGCATCGCCGCGAGATCGCCAGCCTTTTCTAGCACGGGGCCAGAGGTGGTGCGCAGGTTGACGCCCATCTCATTGGCGACGATATTCGCCAGCGTGGTTTTGCCTAAACCGGGAGGGCCAAAAATCAGCAGGTGATCGAGCGCATCGCCGCGCAGCTTTGCCGCCTGGATGAAAATCTCCATCTGGGAACGAACCTGCGGCTGGCCGATATACTCATCAAGCAGTTTTGGGCGGATCGCGCGGTCCACCACGTCATCTGCCTGAATAGTGCCTGCCGACACCAGGCGGTCTGCTTCAATCATCCTTTACCTCACAATGCAGCGCGCAGCGCTTCACGAATCAGGGTTTCACTGCTGGCGTCCGGTTTGGCAATTTTGCTCACCATACGGCTGGCCTCCTGAGGTTTATAGCCCAGCGCCACCAGCGCGGCAACCGCTTCCTGCTCGGCGTCATCATCCGTCGCAGGGCCGCCAGGTGAGGTCAGTACCAAATCGGCTGCCGGAGTGAACAGATCGCCATGCAGACCTTTAAAGCGGTCTTTCATTTCGACAATCAGGCGCTCGGCGGTTTTCTTACCGATGCCCGGAAGCTTAATCAGCGCCGCAGGATCTTCGCGCTCAACGGCATTCACAAACTGTGGTGCCGACATGCCGGACAAAATCGCCAGCGCCAGCTTCGGCCCAACGCCGTTGGTTTTAATCAGCTCGCGGAACAGGGTGCGTTCCTGCTTGTTATTGAAGCCGTACAGCAGCTGGGCATCTTCACGCACCACAAACTGGGTAAAGACAATCGCCTCTTTGCCCGCGTCCGGCAGCTCGTAGAAGCAGGTCATCGGCATATGGACTTCATAGCCCACGCCACCCACTTCCAGCAGCACTAACGGGGGTTGTTTTTCAATGATGATGCCTCTGAGTCTGCCTATCACGTGACGCTCCTGCGTTCTGGGAGAAATTAACTGCCGACATAATAAAAAAAGGCTGGATGTTTATCCAGCCTGATTTCTGATTATCGTAATCTGCCTCGCGCCAGATTGAGCCGCGACTCGCTCATTTGCATCGCATTCTGGCTGACGTGACAGTGGGTAATCGCAATAGCCAGCGCATCGGCGGCGTCGGCCTGCGGGTTCGCGGGAAGCTTCAGCAGGGTACGCACCATATGCTGTACCTGACTTTTCTCCGCGCTACCAATGCCCACTACCGTCTGCTTGACCTGACGCGCAGCGTATTCGAATACCGGCAAATCCTGGTTCACGGCAGCGACGATGGCGACACCGCGCGCCTGACCGAGCTTTAGCGCCGAATCGGCGTTTTTCGCCATAAAGACCTGCTCGATGGCGAAATAGTCCGGCTGAAACTGGGTGATGATTTCCGACACGCCCGCATAAATGAGCTTCAGGCGCGAAGGAAGATCGTCCACTTTGGTGCGAATACAGCCGCTGCCCAGGTAGGTTAACTGGCGTCCCACCTGACGGATAACGCCATAACCGGTGACGCGTGAGCCTGGGTCAATCCCGAGAATAATCGACATCACGCGTCTCCCGTAAACGGTTTACAGGCTCTCATCAGAGAGTCGCTGCAACCTCATCAGAGATTTCACCGTTGTGGTACACTTCCTGCACGTCGTCGCAGTCTTCGAGCATGTCGATCAGACGCAGCAGTTTTGGTGCCGTTTCCGCATCCATGTCCGCTTTGGTAGACGGGATCATGGACACTTCAGCGTTGTCCGCTTTCAGGCCAGCCGCTTCCAGCGCGTCGCGCACGGCACCCATCTCTTCCCACGCGGTATAAACGTCGATAGCGCCGTCATCGAAGGTCACTACGTCTTCCGCACCGGCTTCCAGCGCCGCTTCCATGATCGCATCTTCGTCGCCTTTCTCGAAGGAGATGACGCCTTTTTTGCTGAACAGGTAAGCCACGGAACCGTCGGTGCCCAGGTTGCCACCGGTTTTGGTGAACGCGTGGCGCACTTCCGCAACGGTACGGTTACGGTTGTCGGACAGACATTCAACCATCACCGCAGTACCGCCAGGGCCGTAACCTTCATAAATGATGGTTTCCATGTTCGCGTCTTCATCACCGCCCACGCCACGTGCGATAGCACGGTTCAGGGTGTCACGCGTCATGTTGTTAGACAGCGCTTTATCTACCGCCGCGCGCAGACGCGGGTTAGAAGCCGGGTCGCCGCCGCCCAGACGCGCTGCTGTCACCAGCTCGCGAATGATTTTGGTAAAGATCTTACCGCGCTTGGCATCCTGTGCCGCTTTGCGGTGTTTGGTGTTGGCCCACTTACTATGACCTGCCATAAAAAGTTCTCCAAAAATCGCGCCTTCTCAGGCTGCGTTAATTACAAATTCTTCAATCGCCTGCCGGTTGCTCCACGACTTGGTGAGTGCGGCGGCATCCGCCGCACTCACCCAGCGGTAGGTCAGGTGTTCGGTAAACACGATCTCCCGTTCATGGGGGAGCGCGAGACAGAACCACGACTCCGTATTGCGCTCGGTACCCGGTGCGTAGCGATGACGTAAATGGCTAAAAATTTCAAACTCCACCGTGCGCTGGCAGTCCTTCAGGGTCAGTTGCTCGCGGGCAACGTCAATGGTGACCTCTTCCTTTACTTCGCGCGCGGCGGCCTGCAACGCGGTTTCCCCCTCTTCCAGACTGCCGGTTACCGACTGCCAGAAATCAGGGTCATCGCGCCGCTGCAACATCAGCACCCGCTTCGTGTCTTCTGCATAAATGACCACCAGGACCGAAACGGGAAGCTTATATGCCATATCAGTTTTTCTCTTCCTTCTTCACCACTTCAATGCCCAGCTCGGCCAGAGAGGCCGGGTTGGCAAAGCTTGGCGCTTCGGTCATCAGACACGCTGCGGCAGTGGTTTTCGGGAAGGCAATAACATCACGAATGTTATCGGTGCCGGTCAGCAGCATGGTCAGTCGGTCAAGACCGAAGGCCAGACCCGCGTGCGGCGGCGTACCGTATTTCAGGGCGTCCAGCAGGAAGCCAAACTTCTCGCGCTGCTCCTGCTCGTTGATGCCCAGAATGCCGAACACGGTCTGCTGCATTTCGCCGCTGTGAATACGTACGGAACCACCGCCCACTTCGTAGCCGTTGATAACCATGTCATAAGCGTTCGCGACCGCATCTTCCGGTGCCGCTTTCAGCTCTGCCGCCGTCATGTCTTTAGGCGAGGTGAACGGGTGGTGCATTGCGGTCAGGCCGCCTTCACCGTCGTCTTCAAACATTGGGAAGTCGATAACCCACAGCGGCGCCCATTTGTTTTCATCGGTCAGGCTCAGGTCTTTGCCGAGCTTCAGACGCAGCGCGCCCATCGCATCCGCCACGACTTTCTTGTTGTCTGCGCCGAAGAAGATCATATCGCCGTCCTGCGCGCCGGTGCGCTCAAGGATCGCTTCCACGATGTCCGCGTTCAGGAATTTCGCTACCGGGCTGGTGATGCCTTCCAGACCTTTCGCGCGCTCGGTCACTTTAATATAGGCCAGACCTTTCGCGCCGTAGATCTTGATGAAGTTGCCGTAGTCGTCGATCTGCTTGCGGCTCAGGGCAGCACCACCCGGTACACGCAGGGCAGCCACACGGCCTTTAGGATCGTTAGCCGGGCCAGCGAAGACGGCAAACTCAACGCCTTTCACCAGGTCTGCTACGTCCACCAGCTCCATCGGGTTACGCAGGTCTGGTTTGTCGGAGCCGTAACGACGCTCGGCTTCAGCGAAGGTCATGATAGGGAAATCGCCCAGCTCAACGCCTTTCACGTCGTTCCACAGGCTACGCACCAGAGCTTCCATCACTTCACGCACCTGCCCGGCGGTCATGAAGGAGGTTTCCACATCGATCTGGGTAAATTCTGGCTGGCGGTCAGCGCGCAGGTCTTCGTCGCGGAAACATTTAACGATCTGATAGTAGCGATCGAAGCCGGACATCATCAGCAGCTGTTTGAACAGCTGTGGAGACTGCGGCAGCGCGTAGAATTTGCCTTTATGTACGCGGGATGGGACCAGGTAATCGCGCGCGCCTTCCGGCGTGGCTTTGGTCAGCATCGGGGTTTCGATGTCGAGGAAACCATGGTCATCCATAAAGCGGCGCACCAGGCTGGTGATTTTCGCACGGGTTTTCAGGCGCTGAGCCATTTCCGGACGACGCAGATCCAGGTAGCGGTATTTCAGACGCGCTTCTTCAGTGTTGACGTGGTTGGAGTCCAGCGGCAGCGCTTCTGCACGGTTGATGATCACCAGATCGGACGCCAGCACTTCGATGGCCCCCGTCGCCATGTCGGCGTTGACGTTTTTCTCGTCACGCGCGCGCACTGTGCCGGTAACCTGAATGCAGAACTCATTACGCAGCTCAGAGGCCAGCTTCAACGCATCTGCGCGATCCGGATCGAAGAACACCTGAACGATACCTTCGCGGTCGCGCATATCGATGAAGATAAGGCTACCAAGATCACGACGACGATTGACCCAACCACACAGGGTTACCTGCTGTCCAACGTGGGACTGACGCAGCTGCCCGCAATATTCTGTACGCATGAGATATCCCTTAATTAGCCGCAGGCTAAATGTCGCCTGGTATGCAGGCTACTATGTCGCAGCTTTCTGTATGTCACAACTGGATGAAAAAAGGCGGCTATTATACTGGAAATTCCGCCGGACGATAAGAGCGAACCACGGCCAGGCGGTCGTTTGCTGCACTCTTATTGCGCATTCTCACAAAAATTAACAAAATTATCCGACCAGGAACAGGCCATGACGTCGTATGGTGTTTGGAAGTGATTCATTTAACGGGAGTAACGATGTTAACACTTGATGCCAGTAAAACCGCACTTATTGTGATTGATTTACAGGAAGGCATTCTGCCCTTCGCCGGTGGCCCGCATACTGCGGATGATGTGGTCAACCGCGCTGCTCGCCTGGCGGAAACATGTCGTGCCAGCGGTGCGCCTGTTGTCATGGTGCGCGTCGGCTGGTCCGCTGATTACGCCGAAGCGTTAAAACAGCCCGTTGATGCCCAGGTTCCAGCACGCGCCCTGCCTGAAAACTGGTGGACGTACCCGGCCGCACTCGGCAAACGCGACAGCGATATTGAAGTGACCAAACGCCAGTGGGGCGCATTTTACGGTACCGATCTCGAACTGCAGCTCCGCCGTCGCGGCATCGACACCATCATCCTGTGCGGCATTTCCACCAACATCGGCGTGGAGTCTACCGCCCGCAACGCTTGGGAGCTGGGCTTTAATCTGGTGATTGCCGAAGATGCCTGCAGCGCGGCCTCCGCGGAACAGCACCAGGGCAGCATGACCCATATCTTCCCGCGCATCGGCCGCGTGCGCAGCACGGATGAGATTGTCAGCGCGCTATGATGTACGTGGGCCTGCCCCAGTGGTCGCACCCGAAATGGGTGCGCCTTGGCATCACCAGCCTTGAGGAGTATGCCCGGCACTTCAACTGTGTCGAGGGTAACACCACCCTGTATGCGCTCCCCAAAGCCGAGATTGTTACGCGCTGGCGGGAACAAACCACCGACGACTTCCGCTTCTGCTTTAAGTTTCCGGCCACCATTTCCCACCAGGCCGCGCTGCGCAACTGCGGTGATTTGACCGAAGAGTTTTTTACGCGCATGTCGCCGCTGGCGAACCGCATCGGTCAGTACTGGATCCAGCTACCCTCCACGTTTGGCCCGCGCGATTTGCCTGCGCTCTGGCAGTTCCTGGATACCCTGCCCCGCGAATTCACCTACGGCGTCGAAGTCAGGCATCCTGAATTTTTTGCGAAGGGCGAAGCAGAAAAAGCGCTCAATCGCGGCCTGCTTGAGCGTTCCGTTAACCGGGTGATCCTCGATAGCCGCCCGGTGCACAGCGCTGTGCCCCATAGCGAAGCCATCGTTGAAGCTCAGCGTAAAAAACCGAAAGTGCCGGTCCACGCCATCGTGACCGCGCATAACCCAATGGTCAGGTTTATCGGCAGCGATAACATGCAGCAAAATCAGGCGATGTTCGCCGTCTGGCTGCAAACGTTAGCGAAGTGGGAACACACCACCACGCCGTATCTCTTTTTGCATACGCCGGATATCGCCCAGGCCCCCGAACTGGTCGATGCTCTTTGGCAGGCCTTGCAGGCTGCGGTGCCGTCCGTGGGCAGCGCCCCTTCCATCCCACAACAATCTTCTCTTTTCTGATATCACCCCCTATCATAGTGAAGTGCCATCTGCCAAAAACAGGGAGTTTGTATGGTCAGCGCGCTGTATGCGGTGTTAGGTGCATTACTGCTGATTAAGTTTTCATTTGATGTTGTGCGCCTCAGAACGCTGTACCGCGTCTCTTACGGTGACGGCGGATTTTCCGAGCTACAAAGCGCTATCCGCATTCATGGCAACGCGGTCGAATACATCCCCGCAGCCTTAATCCTGCTGCTGTTTATGGAGATGAATGGCGCAGAAACCTGGATGGTGCACATCTGTGGCCTGCTTCTAATTGCTGGCCGCCTGATGCACTATTACGGTTTTCACCACCGCTTAATCCGCTGGCGTCGTTCCGGCATGAGTGCGACCTGGTGTTCGCTTTTGCTGATGGTGCTGGCTAACCTGTGGTATATGCCGTGGGAGTTGGTTTTCTCCCTCCATTAGCGCACAATACGCCACTTTATTTTTCCCGGATTTTTACGTTATGTCAGATCGCGACACGCTTTTTTCCGCGCCTATCGCCAGCCTGGGCGACTGGACCTTCGATGAACGGGTAGCCGAAGTCTTCCCGGATATGATCCAGCGCTCTGTTCCCGGTTATTCCAATATTATCTCTATGATCGGCATGCTGGCTGAGCGCTTCGTTCAACCCGGCACGCACGTCTATGACCTGGGCTGCTCGCTCGGCGCGGCAACGCTGTCGGTTCGTCGTAACGTTCACCAGGAAGGCTGCCGAATCATTGCCGTCGATAACTCCCCGGCGATGGTTGAGCGCTGCCGTCGCCACATTGACGCGTATAAAGCCCCTGTTCCGGTAGACGTGGTGGAAGGCGATATCCGCGAGATTGAGATCAATAACGCCTCGATGGTGGTGCTGAATTTCACCCTGCAGTTCCTGGTGCCTGAAGACCGCCAGCTGCTGCTGGACAAAATTTATCAGGGACTGAATCCCGGCGGCGCGCTGGTGCTCTCGGAGAAATTCAGCTTCGAAGATGCCGAGGTTGGCGAACTGCTGTTCAATATGCACCACGATTTCAAACGGGCGAACGGCTACAGCGAGCTGGAGATCAGCCAGAAGCGCAGCATGCTCGAAAACGTGATGCTGACGGATTCCGTAGAAACCCACAAAGCGCGTCTGAGCAAAGCCGGGTTTGAGCACAGCGAACTGTGGTTCCAGTGCTTTAACTTTGGCTCTCTGGTGGCGCTGAAAGCGGGGGAACCCGCATGATCGAATTCAGCAACTTCTATCAGCTGATTGCCAAAAACCAGCTTTCCCACTGGCTGGAAACCTTGCCCGCGCAGATTGCGGCCTGGCAGCGCGATCAGCAGCACGGCCTGTTAAAGCAGTGGTCAAATGCGGTGGAGTTTCTGCCCGAACTGACCCCGCATCGTCTGGATCTTCTGCACAGCGTAACCGCCGAGAGCGAAGAGCCGCTTCCGGCCGGACAGATCAACCGCATCGAAACGCTGATGCGTAACCTGATGCCGTGGCGCAAAGGGCCGTTTTCACTTTACGGCGTGAACATCAATACCGAATGGCGCTCGGACTGGAAATGGGATCGCGTTCTGCCTCACCTTTCCGACCTGACGGGACGTACCATTCTGGACGTGGGCTGCGGCAGCGGTTACCACATGTGGCGCATGATTGGCGCGGGCGCGCAGCTGGCGGTAGGAATTGACCCGATGCAGCTGTTCCTGTGCCAGTTTGAAGCGGTGCGCAAGCTGCTGGGTAACGACCAGCGCGCGCACCTGCTGCCGCTTGGCATTGAACAACTCCCTGCCCTGAAAGCCTTTGATACTGTCTTCTCCATGGGCGTGCTGTACCATCGTCGTTCCCCGCTTGAACACCTGTGGCAACTGAAGGATCAGCTGGTCAGCGGCGGCGAGCTGGTGCTGGAAACGCTGGTGATTGAAGGCGATGAACATGCCGTTCTGGTGCCGGGCGATCGCTACGCGCAGATGCGCAACGTTTACTTCATCCCTTCCGCGCTGGCGCTGAAGAACTGGCTGGAGAAGTGCGGGTTTGTGGATGTGCGGATTGCCGACGTCAGCGTGACCTCGCTCGAGGAACAGCGCCGCACCGACTGGATGATCACCGAATCGCTGGAGCAATTCCTCGACCCGGCCGACCACAGCAAAACTATCGAAGGCTATCCAGCCCCGATGCGTGCGGTGCTGATTGCGACTAAGCCGTAGCCTTTTTGCCGGGTGGCGGCTACGCCTTACCCGGCCTACTCGTAGCACGTTTTCTCCGAAATAGTTCAAGTTGCAGCGAGGCGGCCAACGCAGCTGCGGCATGAAATATGAAGGAGAAAAAAAGGCCCCTGTTGAAATTGCAGGGGCCTGGTACAAGCAAGCATCATATTGGGCGACATGATGCGCGGTAAAAATCGGTACGTTGCTACACGTGATGGCGCTCAATCAGCGACTTCATTTCCGCAACCGACTCTCCCTCTACGCCATAGCGTGAATACTCATCCGCTTCAGCATCCGTCGACATTGACAATCCTGTATTGCGATAACGCATGGGCGAAGGTATCCATTTACCCGCGGAGCTGTGCAGCTCTTCTACCCCTGCGTTTAAAAACCGTTCCAGATTGCTGGCGCGGACTCCCGCACCCGCCATTATTATTGGAACACCGGAATGTACTTTTAGTTCCGTAATTAATTGCAGTCCTTTTTCAGCTGACGCCTGCTGACCCGATGTCAGGATGCGTGCCACGCCAAGTTCTCCAAGCGTTTCAAAGGCCTGAAGCGGATCTTTACACATATCAAATGCACGATGAAAAGTGACGGCCAGCCCCTGCGCGGCGCTCATAATCTGACGCATGCGCGGTATATCGATATTGCCGTCTTCATCCAGCAGGCCGGTCACCAACCCTGGAAACCCAAGGTCCCGAACGAGCGCGATATCATCAAGCATGGCACTGAACTCGCCCGCCGTGTAACAAAAATCACCGCCGCGCGGACGAATAATCGGGTGAACGGGAATGGTGACGGCCTGACGGGCAGACTTCAACACGCCGTAAGACGGCGTCAGCCCGCCCTCTTTGGGTGCCGCACACAGTTCAATGCGGTCAGCTCCGTGCTTTTGCGCGGTCACGGCACACTCCACGCTGTAACAGCAAATCTCCAGCAGCGCCATTTAATCCTCCTGAAATTCCACTAAACGAAACATCATGACACGCCGTCCGTTTTCAGTCCCGGCGTGAACTCACATCTCTTACGCTTCGCTGGCAACGATCTGCTCAATGGTCCACGGATGAAACTTCACCGTGACCTGCCCGTCAGTGACGGCCAGCGTCGGGTTTGGTAACCGCTCGCGCTCGCCTTTGGGTGAACTCGTCTTCACAAAAATTCCCGGCTTGCTTAAACCCTCGTCGGAAAGCAGGGCCAGCGCGCGCGCGTTCAACGTTTCCGGCTCACCCGGCAGGACAATTTCGATATGCTCCCAGCCTTCGTGCGGATAGCGTTTCTCGCCCGGCCACGGCAGTTCAACCACGCTGAAATGCCAGTGCGCCACGTTCACCGGCTCATGCAACTTAAACAGGCAAATCGGGCGACCATTGATGATGTTCTCGGAGAGCAACTCGCCGCACCGTTCGAACCCGCGACGCCAGCGCTCGGCCGTGGCATTCTGATGACAGCGCAAAGAGATGTGATCGGCCTCAAGCGGCGCGATTTCCAGACCGAGACGGGTGGCAAGTTCTGTGAACGCCTGGGTGAAGCGCGGTAAATCTGCGGAAATATCATGCAGTTCGTCAATGGATTGCCAGTTCGCCATAAGTCACTCTCTTTTCATGTCGCAAAGCCGCTAATTTACTCTGTTGCCCTGTTTTGACCAACCGCAGAATCCGGCTTTTTGCGACTGCATGATTATGCACACCTTCAACGCCTGGATTCTGAGCAATCTTCGGGCCCCGCAATGCTGACGCCAGAGGGCATTTGCAGTATACTCCCGCCCTAAATTCTTTAACTGGCGCGGGCGGTTGTAAGCCCGCATCAAAAACGTAAGGTATCCAGGTGAATATTCAGGCTCTTCTCTCCGAAAAAGTCAGTCAGGCACTGATTGCCGCAGGCGCGCCTGCGGATTGCGAACCGCAGGTTCGTCAGTCAGCAAAAGTACAGTTTGGCGACTATCAGGCTAATGGCGTGATGGCAGTGGCTAAAAAACTGGGCATGCCGCCGCGACAGCTCGCTGAGCAGGTACTGACGCATCTGGATCTTTCCGGCATTGCCAGCAAAACCGAAATCGCTGGTCCGGGCTTTATCAACATATTCCTTGAGCCTGCATTCCTGGCAAGCCACGTTGACGCGGCGCTGAAATCTGACCGTCTGGGCGTTTCCCAGCCGGAGGCGCAGACCGTCGTGATCGACTACTCTGCCCCGAACGTGGCGAAAGAGATGCACGTTGGCCACCTGCGCTCCACCATCATCGGTGATGCCGCGGTGCGCACGCTCGAGTTCCTCGGCCACAAGGTGATCCGCGCGAACCACGTTGGCGACTGGGGTACACAGTTCGGCATGCTGATTGCTTACCTGGAAAAACAGCAGCAGGAAAACGCCGGTGAAATGGCGCTGGCGGATCTGGAAGGGTTCTACCGTGAAGCCAAAAAGCACTACGACGAAGACGAAGCCTTTGCCGAGCGCGCGCGCAGCTATGTGGTAAAACTGCAGGGCGGCGACCAATACTTCCTCGAGATGTGGCGCAAGCTGGTCGACATCACCATGTCTCAGAACCAGCTGACCTATAACCGCCTGAACGTCACCCTGACCCGTGACGACGTGATGGGCGAAAGTCTCTACAACCCAATGCTGCCCGGCATTGTGGCTGACCTGAAAGCGAAAAACCTGGCGGTAGAGAGCGAAGGCGCAACGGTGGTGTTCCTTGACGAGTATAAAAACAAGGAAGGCGAACCGATGGGCGTGATCATCCAGAAAAAGGATGGCGGCTACCTCTACACCACCACTGACATCGCCTGTGCGAAATACCGTTACGAGACGCTGCATGCTGACCGCGTGCTGTACTATATCGACTCCCGTCAGCACCAGCACCTGATGCAGGCGTGGACAATCGTGCGTAAAGCCGGTTACGTGCCAGATTGCGTTCCGCTGGAACACCACATGTTCGGCATGATGCTGGGTAAAGACGGCAAGCCGTTTAAAACCCGTGCGGGCGGTACCGTGAAGCTGTCCGACCTGCTGGACGAAGCGCTGGAGCGCGCCCGCCGTCTGGTAGCCGAGAAGAACCCGGATATGCCGGCCGATGAGCTGGAAAAACTGGCCAACGCCGTGGGTATCGGTGCGGTGAAATACGCGGATCTCTCCAAGAACCGTACCACCGACTATATATTCGACTGGGATAACATGCTGGCGTTTGAAGGCAACACGGCGCCTTACATGCAGTACGCCTACACCCGCGTGCTCTCGGTGTTCCGTAAGGCGAACATTGATGAAAGCGTACTGGCGAATGCGGCAGTGACCATCACGGAAGATCGTGAAGCACAGCTGGCGGCGCGCCTGCTGCAGTTTGAAGAGACGCTGACGGTTGTCGCACGTGACGGTACGCCGCACGTGATGTGTGCTTACCTGTACGATCTGGCGGGTCTGTTCTCCGGCTTCTACGAACACTGCCCTATTCTGTCTGCGGAAAACGAATCGGTCCGCAACAGCCGCCTGAAGCTGGCGCAGCTCACGGCGAAGACCCTGAAGCTGGGTCTGGATACCCTGGGTATCGAAACCGTAGAACGCATGTAATACAAAAACCCGGCAATCGCCGGGTTTTCTTTTTTGCCTTCCTGCTCATTCAAGCTTCAGCGGTAGTTCACGATGACAGAATTACTCTGCACTTTCAGCGCCGGGATTAAGCGTCCCCCGCCCGGCACTTCCCAGATGAAACGCAAAGGTTCAATAGCCGGTACGCCGTTGAATGCCTGCGTCGTGCCATTTTCGCCGTCGATTTCCGTGCAGCGCGTCTGAGAACAAAGGCGCACCCGCAGCCCTGCGGGCGTTGGGCCAATCAGCCGGTAATTCCAGACCACAAGACCCATCAGACCGGAAACCTCTTCAGCAGGCGCCAGCGGGTTAGATGACATGGCAACACCCTGGTTGCTGAGGGTCACCCCCATGCTGCTTGCCTGCCAGGTGCCCTCCCCGGCAGCGTACGCCGCCAGCGGGAAGAGCAAAATCCAGAGCCATTTACGCATTATTTTCCTCCAATCGTCGCGGTCATGCGGATATGACGATTATCCGACAGCTCCATATTCGACAGCACGACCAGCTGATTCAGGCTACGACGCAGGAAACGCGACAGCAGCGGACGCAGCGCATGATTAACCAGCAGCACCGGCGGTGCGCCCAGCATCTCCTGGCGCGCCAGCGCCTCCTGCGTTTGCGCCAGCAGACGGTCCGCCAGCCCCGGCTCCAGGCCGCCCCCGCCCTGCAGGGCCTGCAGCAGCAGACGCTCAAGCGGCGTATCGAGGCCGATAACCTGCACTTCCCCGGTACCCGGGAACCACTGCTGGGTGATTGCCCGTCCCAGCGCCACGCGCACCACCGCCGTCAGCTCGTGCGGATCGCTTTGTATCGGCGCGTGCTCGGCAAGGGTTTCCAGAATGGTGCGCATATCGCGGATCGGCACCTTCTCGTCGAGCAGGTTTTGCAACACCTTATGCAGCGTGGTTAAGGTCAGCACGCCGGGGACCAGATCTTCCGTCAGCTTCGGCATCTCCTGCGTGACGCGGTCCAGCAGCTGCTGCGCTTCCTGACGGCCAAACAGCTCGGCCGAGAATTGCCCAATCAGGTGATTAAGATGGGTTGCCACCACGGTACTGGCTTCCACAACCGTATAACCCTGGATCTGCGCCTGCTCTTTCAGCGCGCTTTCAATCCAGATCGCGGCCAGACCAAAGGCCGGGTCGATAGTTTGCTCGCCCGGCAGCGTGCCTGCGGCGGTGCCGGGGTTAATCGCCAGCCAGCGGCCCGGATAGGCATCGCCGCTGCCGATTTCAACGCCCTTCATCAGGATGCGATAGCGCGCGGGCGGCAGGTCCATATTGTCGCGGATGTGAACCACCGGCGGCAGGAAGCCCATGTCCTGGGCGAATTTTTTACGGATACTGCGGATACGGCCGAGCAGCTCACCGTCCTGCTGGAAATCGACCATCGGAATCAGGCGATAGCCCACTTCCATTCCCAGGGAATCTTCCAGCTGAACGTCGTTCCAGGTCGCTTCGACGGCCTGGGTATTCTCCGGCATTTTTACCTGAACAGGCTCCGCTGCCGGTTTGGTTTCACGACCGCGCATCCACCAGGCAAGCCCCAGTAGACCCGCCGTAAACAGCAGGAAGACGAGGTTTGGCATCCCCGGCACCAGACCGAGCAACCCGAGAACCGCCGCGGCCAGCAGCATCACGCGCGGGTTACTGAACAGCTGGCCAACCATCTGCTCGCCAACGTCCTGATCGGTGCTCACGCGGGTCACGATGACACCCGCCGCAGTGGAGATCACCAGCGCCGGGATCTGCGCGACCAGACCGTCACCGATGGTCAGCAGCGTATAGCTTTCCGCCGCGTGGCCCATGTCCATCCCGTGCTGCAACACGCCCACCAGCAGGCCGCCGACCACGTTAATCACCATGATCAGGATGCCCGCGATGGCGTCACCGCGCACAAACTTACTCGCACCGTCCATGGAACCGTAGAAGTCCGCCTCCTGCGTCACTTCCGCACGGCGCTTTTTGGCTTCATCTTCGGCGATTAGCCCGGCGTTCAGGTCGGCGTCGATCGCCATCTGCTTGCCCGGCATCCCGTCCAGCACAAAACGCGCGCCCACTTCCGCAATACGCCCTGCACCTTTGGTGATAACCATAAAGTTGATAATAACGAGGATAACGAACACCACGATACCGATAGCGAAATTGCCGCCCACCAGGAAGTGACCGAACGCTTCAACCACTTTACCTGCCGCTGCCGCACCGGTGTGACCTTCCATCAGGATGATACGCGTGGACGCGACGTTCAGCGCCAGTCGGAGCAAGGTGGTAAACAGCAGAATGGTCGGGAACGCGGCAAACTCCAGGGTACGCTGGGTGAACATCGCCACCAGCAGCACCATAATGGACAGCGCAATATTGAAAGTGAAAAGCAGATCGAGGATGAACGCCGGGAGCGGCAGTACCATCATCGATAGAATTAGCAGGATCAGAATCGGCCCGGCAAGGATTTGCCATTGGGTCGATTTCAGGTTGCCGGGCAGGCGCAACATTGCCACCAGATTAGCCATCAGAGTCCTTCTCGTTCATAAAATCCAGCGCGGCAGGCACCGGAAGGTTTTCAGGTTTTACAGGCCGCTGACCGCCAGCCAGACGCCAGCGCTTCAATTGCCACACCCAGGCCAGCACTTCCGCCACGGCGGCGTAGAGTTGTCCCGGGATCTGTTGTCCAATATCCGCATGGCGGTACAGGGCACGCGCCAGCGGAGGGGCTTCCAGGATCGGCACGCGGTGCTCTGTGCCAATTTCCCGGATACGGAGTGCGATCAGCCCCGCCCCTTTCGCAACGACTTTCGGCGCGCTCATTTTGTTTTCGTCATAGCGCAGCGCAACGGAATAGTGCGTTGGGTTGGTAACAATGACGTCGGCCTTCGGCACATCGTCCATCATGCGGCGACGGGCGGCGGCACGCTGCATCTGGCGGATACGCCCTTTTACGTGCGGGTCACCTTCCATCTGCTTATATTCGTCACGGATATCCTGACGCGACATGCGCAGCTTTTTGAAGTGGGTATAAAGCTGGAAGATCACGTCAAAACCCACCATCGGGATAATGCTGAGCACCACAAGCAGCGCGCAGAGCCCGACCAGATTCAGCGCGTTGCTCATCGCGGTGAGAGGCGATTCGCTGATAAGACGCATCATTTCCGGCCAGTGGTACCAGAGGTAAAAGCCTGCGGAACTGCCCATCAGCACCGATTTGAGGACGGCTTTGAGCAGCTCAGCCCCGGTCTGCGCAGAGAACATTTTCGCAATACCCGGCAGCGGGTTCAGTTTGGAAAATTTCGGTTGCAGCGATTTGGCACTGAAAACCAGACCGCCGAGCATCACCGGAGAGACCAGCGCGACAAGTACGACCCCGGTAATCAGGGGCAACAGCGCGACCATGGCCCCCTTAATAAGCTGAATAATCTGGCTGAGGATCAGATTCGGATCGTTGACCATGCTGTGGTCAAAACGTAAGCCGGTGGACAACATTCCCGCCAGCTTTCGGGCGAGCGACTCCCCGCCCCACCAGATAATGCACACCCCTACGATAAGGATCAGCAGGGAGGTTAATTCTCGGGATCGGGGGATCTGCCCTTCCTCACGCGCTTTTTCTAGTCGGTGGGGTGTGGGGGCTTCCGTTTTGTCGTCGTTCTCTTCTGCCACAGTGCATGCTCAGCCCATTACGTCACGGGTATCATGCCAGCACCGCCTTTCATCAATGGGCTGATAAACCCCTATAACCGGGTCTTTTTATTCAGTTTAAGACCGCACTCCGTACGTTGGGAGAGCGAAGAGAGGACGCGTAATGTTCGAACAAACATTGTTCCGACTTGTGTGATGCGCTTCATATCACAAAATGAATTAAGCGAAGTTTTAAAAATGCTTATTCAAAAAATATCCCGAAAGAAAATTAACATAGTCGTCGATTTTAACCACTCAATATTTCAGAAATGATATAAGTATGTAAATCCAATAATTCAGAGCAATTGAAACTCTATTTATCCATTACCCTGGAAAATCCAAAAAGGGATTAATCAATATAACATTAGTCCTGAAACTCACTTACCAGAAGAAATTTAAATGTTATAATTTCACGCGACATAATTTACTTCTCACGAGAAAGCAAATTATATGCCAGATATTTCTTTTCACTTAAAGGAACATTTAAGATGGATTTGAAAAAGAATATTATTGCAGGCTTAACCCTTGCAACACTGTCGATGAATGGTTTCGCCGCAGAAATGAATGCCGGCACTATTCATTTCACGGGTGAAATTATCGAATCGAGCTGTACGATTCAGGGCGACGATGGCACGGACAGTACTATCCCACTGGGTACCTATCCTATATCGTTGTTTACTGATGTTGGAACGGAAACCGCACTTATGCCCTTCTCCGTTACGCTGGCGAACTGTCCGTTGAAAAGCGATGGGCTTCCGGCTGTACAGCTGACCTTTAACGGCCCAACAACCCTCACCGGGACCAATACGCTACTGGACGTCAGTAAAATTACCACCACGGGCGATACCGCGGCTACCGGTATCGGTGTTGCCGTCAGCCTGGCGGGTAAAGATGATAAGCTCATCACGATGGATGGCGCCGAAGGGCAGGTCTATATCGAACTGGCATCAAAACCCGAAGATACAATTAAAGCTGATTTTAATGCCCGCTATAAATCATTTGCAACTGCGGTTACCGCCGGTCCGGCAGATGCTGATATGACGGTAAATATTCTTTACCGTTAATAAACGCATCACTGACATTCAGAATATATATATTAGGCGTCATGACGTTTAAGGAGTCATGCTCTGATAATAGTCCGAATCCGGATTCGGACTATTATCATCCCCCTCAACGTCCTTTATTAAAGGTTTCACTATGCGCATATCACTCCAGGTCTTATTATGCATTCCTGTCATTGCAAGCACTTTTTGTCACGCAGCAGGTATTCAGATCGGTCGCACACGCATAATCTACGATGCCGCGAAAAAGGAAGTTGCCCTCCCCTTACAAAATAATGATAAAGAGCTTCCATGGTTAATACAGTCATGGACGGATACGGGTGATGGTAAAACGCACGGACCGTTTATCGTGACACCCCCTCTCTTTCGACTCGATCCGCAAAAAGAGCAAAGCCTGCGCATTACCTGGAACGGGACAGCCTTAGCAGGGGATAAAGAGTCGCTGTTCTATATGAACGTGCGAACCGTTCCTGCCACGGCTACAGATGAGGGTGGCAAAAACGTCCTGCGGTTAATCTATAAAACGCGTCTGAAACTGTTCTGGCGCCCTGTAGGTCTGAGCGGAACACCCTCTGAAACCTGCAAAAACCTGCGCTTCGCTCGTCATGGTCAGCAGCTCACTGTCATCAACGCGGGGGAGTTCTACAGCGTCTTTGATTCGCTTGCGCTGGGCTCGCACAAAGTGGAGAAAGCCGATATGGCTGCCCCTAAATCCCGCGTTGACATTCCTCTCCCTGACAATGCTCAAGGGACGAGCGTCACCTGGCGCTGCATCACCGATTACGGCAATGCTTCAGAAAAATACACTTCCACACTGGCGCAGGATTAAAAGACCGCGATGATGACAGGACGTATTGATTTGTCATACGGGCGGCTCTTTAGACTGAATCCGCTTCTTCGCTGCCTTGGCGGTGTCTTGCTCATGGCGAGCTTCTCGACGCTGGCCCGTGAGTATCGTTTCTCTCCCTCATCGCTGGAAGGAGACATGCTGGCACAGCAGGATATCGACCTTTCACTCTTTTCAAAGTCGAATGCTCAGCTACCCGGCACCTATTCTTCACGAGTGCAGGTGAACAAACGCCGCCTGAGTACCACCAATATCGCTTACGTCAGCTCGCCGGAAGGGTCACTGATACCGCAGCTCACACCGGATATGCTGCGGGCATGGGGGATTGCTATCGACCGGTATCCCGCCTTGCTTACGTTACCCGCCAATACGGCTTTGCCCAAAGATATCAGCAACTATATCCCTCTGGCCTCCGCGCGGCTTGATTTTTCAACCATGACGTTAGCGTTGAGTATTCCTCAGGCTGCGTTAAGTGGGACTGGTCACGATTACATCGATCCCTCGCGCTGGGACGACGGTGTTCCCGTGTTGTTCAGTGACTACGCTTTTTCAGGATCAAAAAATAAGGACAGCGGCGACAGCAGCGCCACCAGTCAGTATCTGAATTTGCGCACCGGCGCCAACCTGGGTGGCTGGCGAGTGCGCAACTATTCTACGTGGAGCAATTCAGAGAGTGAAAACCTGTGGGAAAATATCAATACCTTTCTGCAGCATGATGTTGACGCCCTCAAGGCGCAGTTCACGGCCGGAGAAAGCAGCACGCGTGGCGAGGTATTTGATAGCTTACAGTACCGGGGCGTTAACCTTGCGTCGGATGAAGAGATGCTTCCCTATAGCCAACGCGGCTATGCCCCTGTCATACGCGGCATCGCCAGTTCAAATGCAGAAGTCTCGGTGCGCCAGAACGGCTATCTCATCTATCAGCAAAATGTCGCGCCGGGCGCGTTCGAAATCAACGATCTCTACTCCACGACCAACAGCGGCGATCTGGACGTTACGGTGAAAGAGGCTGACGGCACCGAGCATCGCTTTACGCAGCCCTACTCCAGTATCGCGGTTATGCTGCGGCCAGGGCGTATGAAGTATGAAATGACCGCAGGCCGTTATCGTGCTGAAAGCGGGAGCGACCAAAAGGAACCCGACTTTTTCCAGGGAAGCATGATTTACGGTTTAAATAACCTTCTCACTTGGTTTGGAGGGCTGACCCTCTCGAAAGACTATAACGCCGCCAATACCGGAGCCGGTCTGGCGCTCGGGCCGCTGGGCTCGCTGTCGGCTGACGTTACCCTGGCCGACACCCGGCTAGACGATAACAGCCAGCATACCGGCCAGTCATGGCGTCTGCTTTATACCGGTAAACTGGATTCGACCAATACCAACTTCAGCCTCGGCAGCTACCGATACACCAGCCGCGGGTATTACAGCTTTGCCGACGCCAACCAAAAGCGTGACGGTCACGAAGACGATCTGCTGTTTCGTTACAATAAACGCAACCGCATTCAGGCCAGCGTGAGCCAAACCGTTGCTGGGTTGAGTCTGTATCTTAACGGTTATCAGCAGGATTACTGGGGCACATCTAAAAAAGAGCGCAGCCTGTCGGTTGGATTAAATACCGTTATTGCCGGCACGAGTTATCACGTGGCCTATACGTACAGCAAAACCAACGACGAAGAGTCTGACAGAATGGTCTCTTTAGGGTTTAGCATTCCTCTCGCCAGATGGCTGCCACGCGCCTGGAGTAGCTATAACATCAGCAATACTAAAAATGGCTATACGCGGCAAAACGTGGGCCTCAGCGGCACGCTGCTGGACGACGAGCGTCTGAGCTACTCGTTGCAGCAGAGCCATTCCAACCACGACGGGGAAGATGTCAGCAGCGTCTACGGCAGCTACCGCTCGCAATACGCCAACCTGACCGCAGGCTATTACGCCTCCACTGATGACTCTCAGCAGCTTAACTACGGCATTAGCGGCGGTATTGTTGCCCATCCTCAGGGCGTCACGCTGGCTCAACCTTTAGGCAGCCAGTTTGCTATCGTCAACGCCAACGACGCGTCCGGCGTCCGTTTCCTGAACCAGCGGGGTATTCAGACCGACTGGCAGGGTAACGCAGTCATTCCATCGCTCACTCCGTACCAGGAGAACAATATTCGTATTGATACCGCGAGCCTGCCGGAAAATGTGGACAGCAGCGATACCGCCATCACCGTCATTCCCTCGCGCAACGCGGCGGTGCTGGCCAGATTTGACGCCCACACAGGCTATCGGATGCTGGTGACCTTGAAGCGTCCAAACGGCCTCCCCGTTCCGTTCGGCGCCATCGCGACCAGTAGCGACCCGGTGATGAGCGGTATTGTCGATGAAACCGGCACCGTCTATCTGGCAGGCATTGGAGAGACCGCGCAGATCACCGTGAAATGGGGCAACGGCACGGGCCAACAGTGCCGCGCCAGCATTACGCAACAGTCAGCCAACCAAACCGAAAGCCCTAACGGTATTCGCTCGGTTAGCGAGCTTTGTCAGCAGGAATAAGCACATGAAAACTATACTCACGAAACGGGCCATCTGGGCTTTATTGGCTACGGCATTGAGCCTGACCGCAACCAGCCCGTGCAGGGGAGCCGCGACTTTACTTCGTAACTGCTTCGGTGCGCCGCAAGCCTACACCACGTCGTTCGATCATGAGTTTTCGTCCAGCGAAAATGTCGCCAATCATGACTATGATGTGCCAAATCATCTGGTCGGCAATGGCCCGGTGATAGTGGCCAACTGCAGCTGTCCCGGAAATATGTTTTCTTCGAGCATGGTCTATGAAAAAACGTTTGCCGGGAGCCCGCTGAGTCCGGGAACAAACGGATACGGCTATTTGACCGATAAGATCGATGCTGATATCACCGCCTACGCGGATGCAATCAACTCTCCGGACGGTACTTCATTGAACCCGTTAGCTATCAATGAATACCCGACGTCCAGAGCTAATATGCGTAACACTACCGAGAATGCACTCGCCAAAACGGAGGGAGATGCCAACGTTTGCAGTAGTGGCACCCAGCCGAGCAACGCCGCTACAGTAAAGCGTAATTTCCGCTGGAACGTCGTTGCGATCCTGCTTCACGTTAAAAAACCCATCCTGGGTCAAGAGGTTATCCCTTCGACGATCGTCGCTCAAAACTACGCCTGTCTTTATTTCGGCTCGGGGGGAAGCTGCGATCCAGGGCAGGCAGATCAGGTCTCTGATATCTGGTTTAGCGGCACGCTTTCTGCGCCGCTAAGCTGCGTTATCAACGCCGGCAGCACCATTGAGGTTGAGTTCGGCAGCATCGTCAGCAAGCAATTCGTCATCAAGGGGCAACCGCCAAAACGTTATGCCATCAAAAACGTTGATATTGCCTACCACTGTGATGATAACGCAGTGGGAAACACGGACCGCATAAAGCTCACGCTGACAGCAGATCAGGGGGTCGCGGATAGCAGTACGCCGTACATTGCAAAACTTCTGGACAGGGACGATCTCGGGGTGCGCGTATATGATGAAAACAGTCAGAACGTTGCGCTGGATGGTACCTATGAGTTTCCGGTAACAATGGACGAGCAGGGAAATGGTGTGGTCAAAATTCAGGCTGTACCGGTCAGCACGACGAATGCCCCCCCGGCCCCGGGCCGCTTTGAAGGTAACGTGACGGTGAAGATGGATCTTCGCTAACCGAAATACCCTCAGGCTGACGCCGCAGCCTGAGGGTAATCACAACAATCAGAAGCCGAGGCTGTCCAGCAGATCGTCGACCTGATCCTGGCTTGCCACAACGCCCGCCTTGCTGGCGTCGAGCTGTGGACCATTGAGCAGGCTTTCGTTCTCGCGTTTTGGACGGGCTGCCGGTTCCGGAATGTTCTCCAGCAGAACCATCAGCAGCTGACGCTCAATCTCCTGGATAACATCCATCATGCGCTTGATCACCTGACCGGTGAGGTCCTGGAAATCCTGCGCCATCATGATGTCCAGCAGCTGGGCGTTGGTGAAGCTGGTGTGGCCCGGCACATCACCCAGGTACTGACGGGTATCCGTCACCAGCTCGCGGGCATCCGCCAGCTCGATAGGATTCTCAAACCACTCGTCCCAGCGTTTGCTCAGCGCTTTCGCCCCCTTTTCCATCGCATCCTGGTGCGGCTGTGACGCTTCAACGCTGTTCAGCGCACGCTCTGCAGCCTGAGCGGTCATCTGCACAACATAGTCCAGACGATCGCGGGCATCAGGAATGGCTTCCGCCGCTTCGGCAATCGCCTGATCCAGACCCAGCTCGCGCAGGCTGTCACGCAGCATGCGCGTCAGGCTGCCGATGCGGACGATGATATCGCTCGGCGAATGTTCTTCAACGGGTTTCATAGCAGGTTGCAACATTTCCATCACCTCACATGCCGAGTTTCTCGAAGATCTTACCGAGCTTCTCTTCCAGGGTTGCCGCGGTGAATGGCTTCACCACATAGCCGCTTGCGCCCGCCTGTGCAGCGGCAATGATGTTCTCTTTTTTCGCTTCTGCAGTAACCATCAGAACCGGCATAGACGCCATTCCCGCATCGGCACGAATGGTTTTCAGCAGTTCCAGACCGTCCATGTTAGGCATGTTCCAGTCGGAGATAACAAAACCAAACCCGCCAGCCTGCAGTTTGTTCAGCGCATCAACGCCGTCTTCTGCTTCTTCAACGTTGTTGAAGCCCAGCTCTTTCAGCAGGTTGCGCACGATGCGACGCATGGTGGAAAAGTCATCCACAACCAAAAACTTAAGCTCTTTATCCGCCATAAAATAATACTCCTGAGTCAAATACGTATTGCCTGTCCGGCACTGATTTTCGCCAGCATCTGCTGGCTTACCTGGCTAAGATCGACCACTTCGCTCACGCCACCCATATTGATGGCCTCGCGCGGCATGCCGAACACCACACAACTTGCTTCATTCTGCGCAATCGTCCAGGCGCCAGCCTGGTGCATTGCAAGCATTCCGGCGGCACCATCGTTGCCCATCCCCGTCAGGATCACCCCAACGGCGTTGCGCCCCGCATGTTTCGCCACCGAATGAAACAGCACATCCACCGACGGACGGTGCCGGTTGACCGGCGGTCCGTCATGAATTTTGATTTGATAGTTAGCGCCGCTGCGCGCCAGCTCCATATGCTTGTCGCCCGGGGCGATATAGGCATGCCCCGGGAGCACGCGCTCGCCGTCTTCCGCCTCCTTCACGCTGATCTGGCACAGCTTGTTCAGGCGTTCGGCGAAGGAACGGGTAAAGCCTGGCGGCATATGCTGAGTGATCAGAATACCCGGACTTGAAAGCGGCAATGGCTGGAGTACATGACGAATTGCCTCTGTTCCTCCGGTTGACGCCCCAATGACCAGCAGTTTTTCCGAGCTGAGTAAGGGACCGGCCTTCAGGGTCGCAGGCGCGGCCAATGGCGTATGGGCAGCAAGCTTCGCACGCGACGCGGTGCGGATCTTCTCCGCGATCATTTCGCTGTAGGCCAGCATCCCTTCGCGTATGCCGAGCTGCGGTTTGGTGACAAAATCCACCGCCCCCAGCTCCAGCGCGCGCAGGGTGATTTCCGATCCTTTTCCGGTCAGGGAGGAGACCATCACCACCGGCATGGGCCGAAGCCGCATTAATTTTTCGAGGAAATCTATGCCATCCATGCGCGGCATCTCGACATCCAGCGTTAGCACGTCGGGGTTATATTTTTTAATTAAATCCCGCGCTACCAGAGGATCGGGCGCAGTGGCCACCATCTCCATGTCGCTGTGGCTATTGATAATTTCAGTCATGATCTGACGCATCAGCGCTGAATCATCGACAGACAACACCCTGATTTTACTCATGCTTTTTCCTTACTCAGCGCATATACCGTTTGCCCACGCAGGCTAAACTCACGCGCGAGGTTGCTGAAGTTTTCCGAGTGCCCGGCAAACAGTAAACCGTCAGGCTTGAGCAACGGAACAAACCGACGCAGAATGTCCTGTTGCGTCGTTTTATCAAAATAGATCATAACGTTACGGCAAAAAATGGCGTCGAACGGCCCCGGCACGTTGTACTGCTTATCCAGCAGGTTAACGGGCGCGAATTCGACACAGTTCGCCAGCTCCTGGCGTACGCGCACCAGGCCTTCATGCGGGCCCGTGCCGCGCATGAAATAACGCTGCAGCTGCTGCGGCGACAGCGTTTTCAGTTCATCCTGGCGATACACGCCGTTACGCGCCTTCTCCAGCACCTCGGTATCGATATCGCTGGCGTAGACTTTCCAGCGTCCGGGCGTCATGCCCAGGGTGTCGGCAAGGGTGATCGCCAGGGAGTACGGCTCTTCACCCGTCGAGGCGGCCGCACTCCAGACGCGATACTCCCCGGTGCGACGGCGCGCATGCTCGGCCAGTACCGGGAAGTGGTGAGCCTCCCGGAAAAACGCCGTCAGGTTGGTGGTTAACGAGTTAATGAAAGCCTGCCACTCTGCGCTGTTCTGGTTCGCCTCGAGCATGCTCAGATAGCGGCCAAAATCATCCAGCCCCAGCGTACGCAAGCGCCGCACCAGACGGTTGTAGACCATGTCCCGCTTATGATCCGCAAGCACGATCCCCGCACGCTGGTAGATTAACTGACATATCCGACGAAAATGCGCGTCGGACAGCGCGAGGCGCTGTGTCATCTGCAACAATAATGACGTTTGCCCAGGGGGCATTGGTGATGTCATAGCGCCTTCTTAATTACATTCAGGATACAACTGGCACGGCCTGCGACCGCCCGACTTCTGTTACTGCTTCAACGTGCTCTTTCACATTAAATACCGCGACCAGTCCGGTCAGACGATCCGCCTGGCTTGCCAGCTGGTCGGTTGCCGCTGCCGCTTCCTCAACTAACGAGGCGTTCTGTTGCGTCACCTGATCCATCTGGCTGACGGCCTGGGCAACCTGCTCAATGCCGCGGCGCTGTTCGTCCGACGCCGAGGCGATCTCGCCCATGATGTCGTTAACCCGCGTGACGGAGGTGACGATCTCGTGCATGGTTTTCGCCGCCGTATCCACTAGCGTTGAGCCCTGCTGAACGCGCGAGACCGACTCTTCGATCAGGACCTTAATTTCTTTCGCCGCGTTGGCGCTGCGGCTCGCCAGGTTACGCACTTCCCCCGCCACCACCGCAAACCCGCGCCCTTGCTCACCGGCGCGCGCCGCTTCCACGGCGGCATTCAGGGCCAGAATGTTGGTCTGGAACGCGATACCGTCAATCACGCTGATGATGTCACCAATTTTCTGCGAGCTGGTGGCAATCTCCTGCATGGTGCTCGCGACATGTGACGCCTGGTCACCGCCTTTCTTCGCCGTCATCGCCGCCTGTTTTGACAGATCTGAAGCCTGACGCGCGTTATCGGCGTTCTGGCCTACCGTCGCGGTCAACTGCTCCATGCTGGCCGCCGTCTGCGCCAGCGAGGCCGCCTGCTGCTCGGTGCGGGACGAGAGATCGTTGTTACCCGCCGCAATCTCAGAGATCCCGGTGTGCATGGCATAGCTGCCCTGCCGCACGTCGCTCACCGTTTCCCGCAGCGATCCCTGCATCGCCTTCAGGCTGGCAAAGATCGCCGAAATTTCGTTCTTGCCGAACACCGCTACCGGACGCGCCAGGTCCCCTTTCGCAATACTGTCGAAGTGGCTGCTGATAATCGCCAGCGGCTGCACGATCATCCTGCGCGACCAGAGCAGCGCCCCGCCGGTCAGCAGCCCTGCCAGAATCACCACCACGGCAAAGATGATGCCCGACATGTGATAGCTTTGACGGCTCTGGTCACCGGCACGCTGAACAGACTGGTTAATATCCTGCTGCCACGCGTTAAAGCTGCCGTCAAACGCCGCCTGAGACGCCTGAACCGGTGCGGTCATAAAGTCCGAAAGCTGGTTGTTCTCAAGCCACGTCGCCTGGTGGTCCAGATCGCTATACCACTGTTCAAAGTTCGTCTTCATGGCGGCCTTCAGCGCTTTCTCTTTCTCGCTGTCGGCGGCCTGCGCCGTAAAGGCTTTAAACTGTGCGTCAGCCTGCTTCAGGCTGTCGCGCGCGGTCGCCATCAGCGCTTTAATGTCATCCGGCGGATAACTCAGCGCGGTTAAGGTTCCCGCCTTGTTCAGCGCAGTGCTTGCCTGCAACAGCACGGCACGCGTTTGTGCCAGTGCGGAGCGCTGCTGATTACTCGCCTCAACTTCCTGCAAATTCTGATAGCCATCGCGAAACGCCCAAAAAGACAACCCGTTACTGCCAACCTGCAACACACCGCAAAGGATCAGAATCAAAAACAGTGTGGTCGAGATACGAATACGATTTAACATCCACGCTCCCATCAAGCGGCAAGCAGCCGCGGTTTAATTGTCAGTCAAAATGTTTCCCAGTTTTCATCTTGTCCGGTCGTCGCGGTACGCGTACGGTTAGCAGCCGATTCAACGGCTGGCGCGCGATACGTCGCCTGCGGGGTGACCGAGTTTCCAGCGAGTGAAGCGAGACGAAACGCCGAGACGGCCATCTTCAGACGGCTCGCCTGGTCTTCCAGAGCAGCGGCCGCCGCAGCGGACTCCTGCACCAGCGCGGCGTTTTGCTGTGTCACGCGATCCATTTCCGATACCGCCAGGGCAACCTGGTCGATACCACGACTCTGCTCATCGGACGCAGAGGCGATTTCACCCATGATGTCCGTCACGCGGGTGACGGCATTCACGATGTCATTCATGGTCTCCCCGGCGCTTTCCACCAGCACGGAGCCGGTATCCACGCGGGAGACGGAATCTTCAATCAGGGACTTGATCTCTTTTGCCGCGTTGGCGCTGCGGCTGGCCAGGTTGCGCACTTCCCCGGCCACCACGGCAAACCCGCGCCCCTGTTCGCCCGCGCGCGCCGCTTCCACGGCGGCGTTCAGCGCCAGAATGTTGGTCTGGAAGGCAATGCCGTCGATGACGCTGATGATGTCGGCAATTTTCTTCGAGCTGTCGGCGATTTCGTGCATGGTTTTCACCACGCCATCCACCACGCGTCCGCCGCGCTGCGCCGTCTCGGAGGCGCTTTCCGCCAGCTGAGACGCCTGGCGGGCGTTATCGGCGTTCTGCTTCACGGTCGCGGTGAGCTGCTCCATGCTGGCGGCCGTCTCTTCCAGGGCGGAAGCCTGCTGTTCGGTGCGCGAAGAGAGGTCGTTATTGCCCATCGCAATTTCGCTGGTGCCGGTATAGATCGCCTCCGACCCGTTACGGACGTTGGCGACGGTTTCGATTAACGAACGCTGCATATGGTCAACGCTGTTTGCCAACTCGGTGATCTCATTGCGCCCGGAAACGGTCAGCGTTTTGGTCAGGTCACCGCTGGCAATTTCGCGAATGTGGGCAATGACGCGGCCGAGTGGGTTCAGCAGGATATGGCGAATGCCGTACCAGACCGCAACCAGCACAATAACCAGCGCCAGCGCCAGCACCGCCATCTGCCATTTCGCAAAGCGGTAGTCATTCTGGCTTGCCGTAAAGGCCGAGTGATAGAGATCGCCACTGGCCTTCGCGTATTCCCCCAGCGCCGCGCCGAGCGCGTTTTGCATCCCCTGCGTTGGCTGCGCGAAATAGGCGTCCATATTGCCGCTCTCCAGGAACTGAATCAGCTCTGCCAGACCGGCATGATAGGCGTTGTATTTTTCGTCAATGTTCTGGCTCACCTGCTCCATTGCAGGCTGTGGGGTAATCTTTTTGAAGGCGTCGTAATGTTTCGCGGCGTCAGCGAGGGTCGCACGGGCATTTTTCAACAGATCGGTTTTGGCGCTGCTCTGCTGATTGTTGGGGTCCATCATCATGCGCGCGGACGAGCGGCTCAGGTTGATGCGCGTTTGCAGCATCAGATCCCACGTCGACGTGAGTTCACTCTGCTGCAGGCGGAGATCGTTCGAGGCCGCGAAGCTGTCCTGGTTCTGTTTTAATGACGAGAAAAAAAGCCCGCCGGAGATGAGCTGAAGAAGTGCGAAAATGACCAGCACCATCATGAGCATTGTGACAACGCGGATACGGTTCAACATACAACACCTTCTCATAGATTTATTAACGGTGTTATCGGCACAGCCCACAGGAACTTTACATTTGCGAAAGGGAAAAGCGCGGGGTTAAAACGCCACGTCGACAATCAACGTGTCGGTGTAGGTTCCGGCGGGCGGCGTGGCCTGATTGGTCAGGACTTTAGCGGTGTAGTTGTAGGTGCGCAGTAAACCGTCGGTACTGACCTGGGACGATACCGCGCTGGACCAGCGCTCGCTGCCGCTGCCGCCCCAGCGGTTACCGGTGGCTTCCTTATAGATGTCGTAGCTCATGGCGTTGCTGCCGCTCACCATCCGCCGCACGTTGTTCAGCGCGTTGGCGCCGTTATTAATGCCGATGGTATACGAACTTCCTTTGGTACAGGTGACGGCAATCGCCTGCGAGACGGTGGGGAAACTTTGCACCAGCGGTGCGCTGTTGAAGTTCACATCTGGCGTGGTCATGGCGCTGCAGTCGTTGGTGACGGTCATATCGAGCAGGATGGTGGTTGTCGCGGTTCCCGTCTGATTGATTGTGCAAACGCCGAGCGCGCCCACGGAGCACACGCTGTAGTTAATGCTGAAGGTTAACTGCACCTGATATGGCCCGGCAGTGACGTTTTGCCCGGCGACGGTGCGGAAATAGAGCGGAATGTTGTACTGCTTTGACCCCAGCAACCCCAGCAGGGTATTCCCGCTCCAGGTATACGATTTACTTATCTGTACCTCGCTGCTGCTCGCGCATCCCGATAACCCGCACAGCCGGGTGGGGATCACGTCGGTGATGGCCGCATTATCCGTGCGTTTCATCGTGGCCCGGCTGCTGCCCGAAACCGATGCCGCGGTGTAGGTCAGCGTTACCGAGTCGCTGGTCAGCAGATTCAGTACGGCATCGCAGGCCACCACCAGCGTGCCGGTCGTTTGAACTTCTCCGGTACCGCTAAGCGCGAACGAGGTGACGCTGCCAAACGACGCATTAACCGTACTGACGGTACACGCCGCCCAGCTGCCGCCGGAGAACAGCAGCAGGATCAACAGCAGCAGGCGCGTCATGGCGCCTCCCGGCAAATCAGCGGCCCGTAGGTTTTCAGCTTATGCTCCGGATTGGCCCCCACGGTCAGAGTAGTCTTGCAGCGCCTCCCGTCAGGTGCGATCACCTCCAGCGGGTTCACATCGCTGAGATTTTCCAGCCAGGCGATGCCGTCATACCCCACCACCGCATTGCTGCGCGAGGCGCGTCGAACCTGACTTCCCACCGGCAACGCCTTCCCGTTCGTATCATGCAGAATAACGCTTGCCACCCGCTCCTGCTCCATCGGGAAATCGACCAGATAGCCGCTGTGACGCCGAATCGCGATCCGGCGCTCGGTCTCTTTCAGACGGGTATCCGCGGGCAGATTCAGGGTATCAATCCGGTAGCTGGCCGGGTAATACGCCGACACCCCGCTCACCAGCAGGTAGCCGTTATTATTGGTTTTACCGACGGGCTGGTTCTCATAGCTGACGGGCACGTCCGGGTGGCCGTCGGTGCTGATGACCACAAACGCATCGTTAATCTTATTCGCCGCGAACAGCTCGCCGTCCATAAGCACAACGGCGCCCATCGCCTCGCCCCACCAGGTCATGGTATCCCTTTCGCCATAGCCGCCGCCCTGCAGCTCGATATTGTTATTGCGCCAGCCCAGCGTACCCTGTTGATAATCACTGGATCTCGACTGGTTGGCCCAGGCCATGTTCCAGCTGAACCCACCGTCAGAAGGCATGGAGTGGTTGTAGTTAATGCGCTGGGTACTGCCTGCATCCGGAGTGTTTTCGACGGTGACGGCAGCGCTGTCGCGAGCCCCCAGCGGCACCTGCAGCGACAGCGCGACCGTCCAGTCTCCCCGCTGCCGATCCCGGCTGCCGGCCAGGTAAATGCTGCTCGCCCCCCAGAGATTGCGGCTCCAGGAGAGATTGAGCAGTTCGGTTTTTTGGCTGTCAAAACTCTCCACGCCGATCCAGGCCGCACCGATGTTGCCGTACCGTCCCAGATTGAAGGTCAGCGAATACTGGTCCGTATTACGGCTAAAGCTGGCGATGGGCTTATCGTTTTCGTCATACACCGTCGGCTGATCGTAAAGGGCCAGATTGCCAAAGCCGCGGTCACGGCGCGTGTGCTGGGTGGCGACGCTAAACTCGCTGGTACTGTACTGGTAACCCCAGTTGATTTGCCCGCCCGCATCACCGCGCATGCGGCTTTGCGAGTAAGAGGTATTCACTACGCCAAACTGGCCGAGTTTTATTACCGTCCCCGCGCCGCCCAACGCCAGCTCCTGCGCCCCTTCCGCGTGGCCCTCGAGGGTTAGCCAGTCCGTCATCCCGTAGCGATACGAGCCGCTGCCGGCTGCCGGACCGTAGTCAAAATTCTTGATACCGTAATTGCGCCGCAGGCTGCCGAGCGTCACGGCGCCGTCGCTCAGCCCTTGTTTGAGCAGGTCGCTGGTGACGTAAAACGGTAGCGTGGTGCTTACCTGGCGCCCCAGCGCATCCGTCGTGACCAGAACCGCATCCCCGGCGCCGTTGATATAGGGCAGATTAGTCAGAGTGAAGGGCCCCGGCTGAAGCTGGGTTGAACCGGAGCGATAGCCGTTGATAAAGAGATCGACCGAAGTGGGTACCGCGGCTTCACCCGCGAACTCGGGCAGCGGCCATGTCACCAGGTCAGGACGCAGGGAGAAATCCCGCCCGACGCTTATCCCCCCCATTCGCACGCTGGAGCTCCAGCTCAGGGCATCGCTGATCACGTCCCCGGCGCTCCAGCTCATCGCGTCATCTTCGTTGGTGAACAGCAGGGTCGTGTCATAGCGTACATACCCTTCCTGCTGTCCGTCGTTACCGGTAAAATTTTCCCGCGCGTAACCGGTCGAGGAAAACGAGCCGTTCTCGTTGAAGTAGCGGAACTCATGCCAGATCGACGCCTGACCGCCGATATGTTCCGTGTGGTTGGTGTAGAGATCGTAATTCAGCAGCGCGCCGCGCCCGAAGTGCGGTTTGGCCTGCGCCGCTTGCGCGCTGAAAGGCGTCACGCGGGCCGTCACCCAGTCGCGGGGAACGGTCAGCAGCAGGCGCTGCGCGGCGCTGTCGTACTCCACCCGAACCTGAGCAAGCGAGGAGAGATTTACCTCGCCGGTGGGAACGTGCGCCGGGGGCAGCCCCGCGCGCAGCAAATCGGCGCTGGAGATAAAGAAAGCGCCTTTACGCTGCGTCACGGGCACGACCAGGCCGGTATCGTAGTGGTTGAGCACGAGGGCCAGCTGGAAAACCGCTTCATCATTTACCGCCTGTGCCTGGGGAGGCGGCGGTAAACTGTCGTCGCCGGGCTCGGCCAGGGTCGCGGAACTGACGCATAGCAGTATCATCATCGCCGGCTTCAGTTGACGGGCGTCGACTGCCATTGTTCGTCCCTGGCATTAATCTGCGCGCTCATCCGCTCTGGCTGACGAACGCCAGCGGGTATAGGCCAGCTGCGGGTACTGCCCGGCAGAACGTAACCCAGCAATCCTTCCGCCACCGTGCGTTTCTGACCTCCCTGCTCCAGCGCCACCTGGCTCAGCCTGACGTGGACATCCCCCCGATTTTTGACCTCCAGCGCAGGCTTACCCTCAGCCTGCGTCACCCGCCAGCTCAGGTTTTGGGTCTCCACCAGCGCGTGATGCGCCCCCTCTTTGATGGTCGGGATCCCCTGTCCATATACGAACAGAGGGATGGAGTAACGCATCTGCAATTTCAGGCCGATAGCGGGTTCGGCTTTGGCATCTGGCTGGGGGATTTCATCGACGATAATGCGATAGGCCTGTTCGACCCCTGCAGGAACCGTAGCCTGTTTGATAAGGCGAATGAGCTGCTTGCTGCCCGTGCCAATCGTGACGATGGGCGGGCTGGCGACCACGTCCTGCTGCGCGGTATAGCGCTCGTGTCCGTCCTCCTGCTTCCAGCGCACGATGCGAACCTGCATCGTCGTGGCGCTGTTTCCCTGGTTCTGGATCCACAGCTCCGTGGCGTTGGCGTCCGCAGCAAGCCAGGGATCGATCGGCCAGAGCAGGATGGTGGCCGCCGCCTGCGCCTGGCCAGCAACCGCCATTCCCAACGCGCCCGCCAGACAAACCGGTCTGAAAAATGGCTTCATCAACACTCTCCCTTTATTACCATGACAAGGTCACGGTGAGCTGATCGGAATAGGTTCCCGCCGGGCTAAACCCGGTCAGTAGCGCCACGCCAAAAAGCGGCAGCGCGATGTTATTGCTGTTGGTATAGGTCACCGCTATCGCCTGGTTGACGCCAATTTCGCTGTTCGCGGCCAGCGAGCTGCTGCTGTAGAGTCGGTATGGCACCATATCGACGCCGTTCGCGCGCTTCATGCGGCGAACGGATGAATAATTTTGACCGCCATTAATGCTCATGCTCAGCGCCACGCCTGGCGTACAGGCAATAGACAACGCCCCGTTTGGCACAAAGCTGGTGCTGACCGGCGCGCTCTCGACGCCGTTATGGCTGCCAAAATCCAGCGTACCGAGAAGCCCTCCGCTACCGGTAACCACCGCGCATCCCGGGACAATCATCGCGCTGACCTTAAACGACTGGGATGTCACCGCATCCGCCGTGGGCATCATGAGCAATCCGACGATCAGCGCGAAAAAAGGCTGCACGCGTCCCTCTGCGCATTTGCGCAGACCTGTGAGAGATGCCTTCATGGCGGTTCGGGACTAGTAGGTGACGCTGACGTTAATCGTGTCGGTGTAGGTTCCCGGGACGACCGTCACGCTGTTACCGCCGCCGGTAATCCGTCCGTAGAGGGTATAACTGTCCACCCCGCCTGCCGTGGACGCGATCGGCAGCGCGGCGTTATTGGCAATCACGGTGTTAAACCCGCTGTCGCTGTACAGGCTGTAGGCTACGCCCTGTGCCGCGTTGGCCGTATTTACCAGATAGCGTTCAGGCGTGCCCGGCGAACCGACAACCGAGCCGGGCGCAGTGGAGTGGGTATTACCGGTGATCGCGACCGTATAGCTGGCGGTCGTACATTGAATGGTGAAGGTGTTTCCGCCGCTGGCGCCGCTCAGCTGCGTCGTAAGCGTGGAAAAGGTTGCCGGATGGGTACCGAAATCGAGCGTACCGAAGTTAATGCCACTTTGTGCGGGCGAGCCGTTTATCAGACACCCGTTTGTCAGCGTCAGCGTTGCACCGATGGTGCCGCTGCTGGTGACGGCCAGCGCCTGATGCGCCGTTGTCGCAGCCAGTAAGGTGCCTGCGCAGATCAAAAGAAGTTTTCTTTTCATTTACCACCCTCCAGATGACGTCTCCGTTCCCTTGCCACATTTTATTTTTGTCGTTCAAGATGTTAGCCCCGCTTAACGTTCCTCTGAGGGGGTTATTGAGAATTTAGTTTACGGATATCGCTTCGACCACCTGACCCTTAACGCATAAGGCATATATCTTATTGACTCATTTTTCTTATAAATAACAGAAGGTTAAATTAATTCAGACAGCAATTTTATTCTATTCGGGGAGAATATATCCATTAAAGTGTGACATCGATCACAATATATCGTCGACGCATTAACAACAAAATTAATAAAACTTAAAAAGGAGTTGTATCCCCCTACACTTTGCGTCAATTTATGTGCCGAATAATTTCCCGCATCGTAATAAAAAATTTATATGTATCGATGCGGGCTACATCTGAAGCGCATAGAGGGTCTTTTTTCGTGGCAAGTGCAAACAAACTCACACTCTTCATCGTGATATTCATGCTGGCGGGTATTCTTTCAGGGGCAGCAATTCATGAGTATGCATCTGCGGATGCCATCACAGCCTGGTCGGATAATATTACCCTTCTGACCGATATTTTCCTCCGTCTAATCAAAATGGTCATTGCACCGTTGGTCTTCAGCACGCTCACCGTCGGCATTATGAAGCTGGGCGAAACCTCCACCATTGGCCGCGTTGGCGGCAAAGCGATGGTGTGGTTTATCAGCTCATCCGTGCTCTCAATTCTGGTTGGCCTGTTCATCGTCACGCTGGAGCATCCGGGAAGCGGTCTGAACCTGACGGTTCCGACAGAAGCGGTAGATACCGGCCTGGCCGTTAGCGGCATGACGCTGAAAGCGTTCCTGTCGCACACCATTCCGACCAGCATCGCGGGGGCGATGTCGAACAATGAGATCCTGCAGATTGTGGTGTTCTCGATGTTCTTCGGCATCGGCGGCGCGTCGCTGGGGCAGAAATTCAACGCGCCGCTGGTGGCCGCGCTGGATGTGGTTTCCCATATCATGCTGAAGGTAACGGGTTACGTGATGTACGTTGCTCCGCTGGCCATTTTCGCGGCGATTTCATCCGTCATTGCCACGCAGGGTCTGGGCATTCTGTTGAACTACGCCTCCTTTATTGGCGGCTACTATGTTGCCATTCTTCTCACCTGCATGGTGCTCCTGGCCGTGGGCTACATGGTGCTGAAAAAAGAGGTGTTTCGCCTGGTCAGCATGCTGAAAGACCCGGTCCTGGTGGCGTTTACCACCAGCAGCTCTGAAGCCGCCTACCCGAAAACGCTGGAGCAGCTGGAGCGCTTTGGCTGCTCGCGCAACATCGCCTCTTTCGTTCTGCCGATTGGCTACTCCTTCAACCTGGTGGGTTCGATGGTGTACTGCTCTTTCGCCTCGATGTTTATCGCTCAGGCGTACAACATTCACCTGAGCTTCTCTGAAGTGACGGTACTGATGCTGACTCTGATGCTGGCGTCGAAAGGGATTGCGGGCGTGCCTCGTTCATCCCTGGTAGTGCTGGCAGCAACCATTCCAAGCTTTAACATTCCGGTGGCGGGTATTCTGCTGCTGATGGGGATCGACCACTTCCTGGATATGGGCCGTTCCGCAATTAACGTGCTGGGGAATGGGATCGCGACCGCGATGCTGTCGCAGAATGAAGGCGCGCGGGAAGCTGAAGCTGAACTGGTAAAGCAGGAAGCGTAAGGTGAAAAAAAGGGTGAGGCCTGATGCCCTCACCCCAGCCCTCTCCCACAGGGAGAGGGTGCAAACACAAAAACGGCAACCTGGGTTGCCGTTTTGCATTTACCTACGCTACGTGACTCGCGGCGATATCCAGCAGCGCCATCTCATCGCTGTTCAGCAACTTCTCAATGTTCACCAGGATCAGCATACGCTCGCCGAGCGCGCCCAGGCCGGTCAGGTATTCGGTCGACAGCGTGACCGCAAACTCCGGCGCAGGACGAATTTGGTCAGAGGTCAGGGAAAGCACATCAGATACGCCGTCCACCACGATACCTACCACGCGCTGCCCCAGATTCAGAACGATCACCACGGTGTTGTCGTCGTAGTCAACGTCGCCCTGGCTGAACTTCACGCGCAGGTCCACGATTGGCACAATGACGCCACGCAGGTTGGTGACACCTTTAATAAAAGCAGGCGTGTTAGCGATGCGGGTAACCTGGTCGTAACCACGGATTTCCTGCACTTTCAGGATATCGATGCCGTACTCCTCATCGCCTAAAGTGAATACCAGGAATTCCTGCCCTGATGGCTCGCCCGCCAGTTTCGTTACATTACTCATACCGGTCATGTTATTACCTTCTACTTAATCAGGCGGCTGTGTACGCCACACGTTGTTCACGATTTAAACCCTGAAGCGCCGACACATCGACGATCAGCGCCACGCTACCATCACCCAGAATGGTGGCGGCAGAAATACCCGGCACTTTGCGGTAGTTGCTTTCGAGGTTCTTCACTACCACCTGGTGCTGGCCAATCAGCTGATCGACCAGCAGCGCGTAGCGACGGCCCGCGCTTTGCAGGATCACAACGATGCCCTGCGTGGCCTCTGTCTTCGCCCCGTCCACTTCGAACACTTTCCACAGTTCCACCAGCGGCAGGTATTCACCGCGCACTTCGAGGACGCGCTCGCCGCCCGCCAGCGGATGCAGATCTTCTTCACGCGGCTGCAGGGATTCCATCACGGCGTTCAGCGGCAGGATAAAGACTTCGTCCGCCACTTTGACAGACATGCCGTCGAGGATCGCCAGCGTCAGCGGTAGCAGGATGCGAATGGTGGTGCCGGAACCCTGTTTAGACTGGATCTCAACGTGGCCGCCCATCTCCTGGATGTTACGTTTCACCACGTCCATGCCTACGCCGCGCCCGGAGACGTCGGTCACCTGCTCTGCGGTAGAGAAGCCCGGCGCGAAGATGAGCATGCCCACTTCTTCGTCGGTCATGTTTTCATTGACCGCCATCCCCTGCGAAATCGCTTTTGCAAGGATGCGCTCGCGGTTAAGACCCGCGCCGTCGTCGGTCACTTCGATGCAGATGTTCCCGCCCTGGTGTTCAGCAGAGAGGATCAGGTTACCGACCGGGGATTTTCCGGCGGCAATGCGGTTTTCCGGCAGTTCGATACCGTGGTCGAGGCTGTTACGCACCAGGTGCGTTAACGGGTCGATAATGCGCTCGATCAGGCTCTTATCCAGTTCGGTTGAGCTGCCCATCAGGGTCAGTTCAATCTGTTTATTCAGCTTGCTGGCAAGGTCGCGGACCAGACGCGGGAAGCGGCTGAAGACATATTCCATCGGCATCATACGGATGGACATGACCGATTCCTGCAGGTCGCGGGCGTTACGCTGCAGCTGGCCCATGCTGGTGATCAGATCGCCGTGCGTGACCGGGTCCAGTTCGTTAGAACGCTGGGCCAGCATCGACTGGGTGATCACCAGTTCGCCAACCAGGTTAATCAGCTGGTCGACCTTCTCAACGGCAACGCGGATACTGGTTGACTCGCTGGAGCGCGCGGCAGGTTTCTCTCCACGGCCAGGTGCCGCGGCCTCTTTTGGCACGGCCTTCAGCGCCGGAGCCGCAGGAGCCACAGCCGGTGCGGCGGCCTGAGCGACAGCGGCCACCTCTTCCGCAGCGGCAGGGGCGTCAACCGCAGCCGTTTCGGTTTCGAAGGCGATCTGGTCAGCTTCGATCACAAAGCACAGCACCGCCACGATATCGTCCTGCCCAATACCGTCATCAAGCGTCGCGGCAAGGCTGTCTTTGCCTTTTACCACGTTGCTTAATTTCGCCAGGTTACCCAGCTCTTCTTCCAGCAGGTTAACTTCATTCTCTTTGAGACGTGACAGCACAACGCGCAGTTTGCCCGCTTGTGCAGCGGCTGGCGCGGCCTCGTCGGCAGCAACCGCATCGACAACGCTCAGTTTCGCCGCAGGGACAACGGCTGCAGCGACCTCACCTTTTGCTTCCAGGGCGAGCTGGCGCAGCGCGTTGCAGATGTATTCAAAGCTGGCGGCATCAGGCTCTGCCGAACTTTTATAGGCGTCGAGCTGTTCCTGCATAATATCTTTGGTTTCCAAAAACAGGTTGATAATGTCGGTATTGAGCTGCATCTCACCGCGTCGTGCTTCATCAAGCAGGTTTTCCATTAAATGGGTCGTTTCCTGCAGGATGGTAAATCCAAACGTTCCGGCTCCGCCTTTAATAGAGTGCGCCGCACGGAAGATGGCATTGAGCTGCTCGGAGTCCGGTGCTTCGGGCACCAAATCGAGCAAGTGTTGCTCCATATCGGCCAACAATTCGTCGGCTTCATCAAAGAATGTCTGGTAAAAATCGCTAATATCCATGCTCACGCTATCACCTCGGATTGGCTGGTGGCGATGTTGGAACGGCAGCCGAAGGAACGGCCCCAGGCTGTTTTAAATCGTCCAGTGACTCATTCTGACTTTCGGCGTTTTCATGCAGGATGGCCTGCTCCGCCTGCTGGTTCAGCACTAAAAGACTGATACGACGGTTGATGGCATCATCCGGCCCGCGGTCGGAAACGCGCATGGTTGCGGCCATGCCGACTACGCGCAGTACCTTGCCATCATCAAGCCCACCTACCACCAGCTCGCGACGCGAGGCGTTGGCACGATCGGCAGAAAGCTCCCAGTTGCTGTATCCCTTCTCCCCACTGGCGTACGGGAAATCATCCGTGTGTCCTGACAGGCTGATTCGGTTAGGAATGCCGTTCAGCACCGGTGCAATGGCACGCAGAATGTCGCGCATATACGGTTCGACTTCCGCACTCCCGGTTTTAAACATTGGGCGGTTCTGGCTGTCGATAATCTGAATACGCAGCCCTTCCTGCACCAGGTCGATCTTCAGATGTGGGCGCAGCGCGCGCAGTTTCGGATCTGCCTCAATCAGCTGATCGAGATCGCCACGCAGTTTCTTCAACCGCGCCTGCTCCATCTTTCTTTTCAGCTCGTCGATGTTCGGCTCTTTTTTCACCTCACCCTTCTGCTGGGTGTAATCATCGCCGCCGCCCGGGATCGGGCTGTCGCTGTTAGAGATACGCGGCCCGCCGGCTACCGCCGTTGCCAGCGGCGTGCGGAAATATTCGGCAATCTGGATCAGTTCTTTTGGGCTGGAGATGGAGATCAGCCACATCACCAGAAAGAACGCCATCATTGCCGTCATAAAGTCGGCGTACGCAATTTTCCACGAGCCGTGTGCGCCATGCCCGCCGCCCTTGTGCTTGCGTTTTTTTACGATGACGATCGGATGGGACTGGTTTTTCATGCGTCCTCAGTTGTCGTCTGTTGGTTTGGGTTTTTCACCGCACGCACGTGTTCTTCAAGCTCGATAAACGACGGACGCTCGCTGGAGTAAAGCGTTTTACGGCCAAACTCAACCGCGATCGGTGGCGCGTAACCGTTGAGGTTAGAGAGCAGCGTGATCTTCACGCACTGCATCATTTTGGTGGTTTCCGCGCTCTTCTGGCGCAGAACGCTCGCCAGCGGCGAAATGAAGCCGTACGCCAGCAAAATACCGAGGAAAGTCCCCACCATCGCGTGGGCAATCAGCGCGCCCAGCTCGGCTGCCGGACGGTCTGCCGAGGCCAGGGCGTGAACCACGCCCATTACCGCGGCAACGATACCGAATGCCGGAAGCGAGTCGCCGACCAGCGCCAGGCTGTTGGCCGGCACTTCAGATTCGCTTTCGTGGGTTTCAATCTCTTCGTCCATCAGCGCTTCGATTTCGAAGGTATTCATGTTGCCGCTGATGATGAGTCGCAGATAGTCGACGATGAAATCCAGCATCATGGCGTCAGCAAGAATTCGCGGATAGCTGGCAAAAATTTCGCTTTCTTTCGGGTTTTCAATATCCCGTTCAAGCGAGAACATGCCCTGCTGACGCGACTTCGCCATCAGGCGATAGAGCAATGCCAGCAGATCCATATACATGCTTTTGGTGTATTTCGAGCGACGGAACAGCAACGGAATCGCTTTCAGCGTGCCCTTGATTGATTTACCGTTGTTACCAACGATAAAAGCCCCTACCCCTGCGCCGCCGATGATAATAAGTTCAGCCGGTTGATAGAGTGCTCCAAGGTGCCCGCCGGTCATCATGTAACCGCCGAAAACTGTACCGAGAACTACCAGGTAACCTAATAAGATAAGCACGACATCATCCTTCCGCTAGTGACTATGGCAAGGACGTCCAGCTCGCAGCGTTTACCGTTTGCGGGGTAAAAAAAAGCAGCGGTAATTGCTTACCGCTGCTGGAATCTTTCCCACACGTTCGGGTTAAACAGCTTGTTCGATCTGTTCATCCAGCAGTTGTGGAATAATATCGGCAGCATCCCGGGAAAGTTTACGTCTTTTTACTGCGCGGGATGGAGGCTGACATAAACTACAGGCGAAGCTGCCTGCAGGCTGATGAGCATGGGTAATAAAATTGCCGTCGCAGCAGTTGCAGCGCGACAGTTCAAGCATTCCGCTCTCAACAAAACGCACCAGCGTCCATGCGCGGGTCAGCGCCAGCAGAGGGCCTTCTTCCTGCTGTGGGCATTGTTCAAGGTAAAGTTTGTACGCTTTGATCACGGCGTCAACGCCGCTGCACAAACCGGTTTTGAGAAGATACTGCCAGGCATTACAGAACATCGAAGCATGAATATTCTGCTCCCACGTCATAAACCAGTCGGTAGAAAACGGCAGCATGCCTTTCGGCGGGGGACTACCACGTAACTCTTTGTACAGTTTGATGAGACGACCACGGCTCAGCTGAGTCTCGCTTTCCAGCATTTGTAAACGAGCACCCAGCGTAATCAGCTCCATGGCCAACTGTATGTCACGCGCTTCCTGAACAATGCTTTTCTCGCTCATTGCTAGGCCCTTTTCTTACGGGCTACGTCATCAGGCTGGCTGATTTCGTTAAGCAAGCGAGTGGAAAGAAGAATACCGGTATGGATCTGTTGGAGATCGTCCACACGGGATTCCTGCGTCAGACGCGTTATTGTCTGCGAATCATCGAAACGGAACTGGCAAACCAGTTGATTCGTTTCAGCCAGTTTAACCATCTGCGGGAGGGTTAAGCCGCCCAGCATGGTTGCCATTTCTTCGTTAATACCCAGACGAAACATCGCGGACGCCTTGTCCTGACTAATCAAACGCTGCGCGAGCAGTAAATACGACAAATTGATGTCATAGATATGTTTTAGCAACTCGGATGTATGCATTGTTCCCATCCCGAATAACCAACTATTATTTTTATGCGGAAAGACCGCACCCCGTGATGTCGCCGGGAAATCACCCGGTATAAAAAAGAAAAGGCTAAATGCATAGTTGAATTTAGGTTTGTATTCACTGAAACCGTAAGAGAGAAACCGCGAATGCGTCTCTTACATGATTTATCATTTCTTACAAATAACTAAGATTTTTCCTAATTCGACGCAAACTCTACTCGTCAGTTTTGACACATACAATCCAGCCACCCTCAAATTTAAAAAAAATGTGATCCACGTCACACAATTTAAGTGAATATGACCCATAAATCCATCAGTATGACTTGTAATTTGTTCAATATTTAGCCAATCAGTACTGTTTTGTATTCTTAATTGACGAATACTCATGCAGAAGGGTGATCCAAACTGGCATGCAACGTGCTTTTCCAGCCGTAAGCGTCGCGCGGAAACATTTACATCAAGCCCCTCTCCTGGAAACATTTTTCTTACCGTGAAAAAACATATAGTTATGCAGGTAGCACAAAAAAGATGTTTCAGGACGTGATCATTCGAAATGAGTTTGTAACGCATCAAAACGATTTAACAGTCAAAGCGTGGATTTGTGTGATTTACGTTAAGTTGTTAATTTTTTTCATTTAGGCGCATTTTTCAGTTATTCTTCTTATAAGAATAATTAATGAATAATTATGATAAGCTTCACACTAATGTCGTAATCTGCTCTTGCAGAACCAGGGATTTCGCGGTAAAGGTGGTAAAACGCTGTCTTTCAGACACCCAAGGAGTGCGCCATGAGTTACTCCCATCTTCTTGTTTCCGTTGCAGTTTCCCCCGAAAGCCATCAGCTCGTCGCCCGGGCAGTTTCCATTGCCAGACCCCACAATGCCCGCATCAGCCTCATCACGCTCGCCGCAGAGCCAGAGATGTATAATCAGCTGGCCGCGCCCATGCTGGAGGATATTCGCGAGGTTCTGCAGGAAGAAACGCAGCAATTTCTGCGCGAACTAGTGGAAAAGGCACAATATCCTGTTTATGAGACCGTTATTGCGACCGGGGAACTTAACGCCCATATTCTCGATATGTGTCGTAAACAAAATATTGATTTAGTGATTTGCGGGAACCATAACCACAGCTTTTTATCGCGGGCAGCCTGCGCGGCGAAATCTATTGTCGCGTCGAGCCAGGTCGATGTGCTATTAGTGCCGCTTGGGGGGCATTAGCCCCCCAGCAGTAAATCAGGCGAGTTTAGGGAAGGTAGCGATCTTTTTTTGCAGATCGCCTTCATGACTTTGCGGAGCGATATCCCGGAGATCCTGAATAAAACGCGCCTGCCAGTGGTTAATATCGTTCTTCCGGATTGTTTCCATCATGTCAGCATGGCGGGAAATACGTTCCGTGAGCGGCATTGTCAGGGCGCGATTCAGCGCGTTAGCCACGTCATCCCTGTCGTAAGGGTTAACGATGAGTGCCGACGTGAGCTCATTTGCGGCCCCGGCAAACTGGGAAAGCACCAGAACACCCGGGTCGGCAGGATCCTGGGCAGCCACATACTCTTTCGCCACCAGGTTCATCCCGTCGCGCAGCGGCGTGACCAGCCCAACGTCCGCATAGCGGAAGACCTTCATCAGGATCTTACGGTCAAAGTGTTGATTCAGGTAAAACAGCGGCGTCCAGCCCAGCTGGCCGTAGCGGCCATTAATGCGCCCTGCTTCTGTCTCCAGCTGATGGCGAATATCCTGATAGGCCTGAACCTCACCGCGCGACGTCGGCGCAATCTGGGTATAGCGAATTTTCCCGTGATGCTGCGGGTATTTATCCAGCAGCGTTTCATACGCCAGGAAGCGTTCCGGCAGCCCTTTGGAATAATCAAGACGCTCAACCGAGAAGATATTTTTCACGTGCTTGAGTTCATTCTTAAGCTGCGCCAGCTTCGGCGGCAGCGGGCCGGAAGCCTGCTCCGCGATTTCGTCAGGTTCAATCCCTATTGGATAGACCTCGGTGTGGAAGGTTTTCCCCCACGCCGTATGGGTTTTCCCGCCTTTGGTCACCAGACGCGCTTTGCCAGACACGGAGTCAAGGAACGCGAGGCGGTCATTTTCGGTCTGGAAGCCCAGCAAATCGTAATCGCACAGCGCCTCCAGCAGCTCTTCATGCGGCGGCAGCGCGGTAAAAATTTCCGGCGTCGGGAAAGGAATGTGCAGGAAGAAGCCGATCCGGTTTTTCACCCCCCTCTTTCGCAGCTCGCGCGCGAAGGGCAACAGGTGATAATCGTGGATCCATAAAATATCGTCTTCTTCGATTAATGGCAGCAGTTTATCCGCCAGCAGCGCATTCACGCGCGAATAGCCTTCGAAAGATTCACGCTGGAATTTGACCAGGTCAAGACGATAGTGAAACGCAGGCCACAGGACGGCATTTGAGAACTGCGAGTAATACTCGTCATAGTCTTTCTCTTTCAATGCAAATGAAGCCCACGTAATGTTTCCGCGCGTCACCTTTTTGAGCGGTTTCTCTTCTTCACTGATTTCCCCACTCCAGCCAAACCACAGCCCTCCAGCGGCTTTTAAGGCACCTAACACCCCTACCGCCAGGCCACCTGCACTGGCTTTTTTATCGTCAGGCGGTGCGATTCGGTTAGAGACGACGACTAAGCGACCCATAATGGTTTCCCCCTTTGCTTTGCGCTATTTGTTGTTGTTGCTGGTTAGCGATGTCAGATATCCACTGCCAGACGCTAGCGACATCCGCCAGTCGCCATTCGGCAACGGTGTCACCAGGCCCCACCTTGACGGAGATCCCTTCGGCCTGATTCACCACGCGAAACCCGGCCTCGTCGGTCAGGTCATCGCCAATAAATACCGGTGTACGTCCCTTAAATGGCGGTTCCGCCATAAACGCCGCAATAGCAGCACCTTTATTAATCCCCTCAGGTTTTATCTCAACGACGCACTTCCCCGGCTGCAGCGCGAGCTGCGGGTGTGCATCGGCCACGCTGCGAGCAATCGCAAAGACCGCCGCCTCGTGATGCGGTGCCTGCCGATAGTGCAAAGCGAAAGCCATGCCCTTCTCTTCCAGTTCAGTGCCCGGAAGCGACTCAAGCGCCGAGGAAAGTTGAGTGTGTAACGCCTTAATTAAGGTCTCAGGAAGTGATACAACGTGCAGTTGATCATGGATATCGCGGCGCTCCGCTCCGTGTACACCGGCTAGCGGAAAGTGGTAAGGACTGGCGAGCACGTCCAGCTCGGCCATTGAGCGCCCTGAAATCAATGCCAATGCGCCCTCGTTCAGTCTTGAGAGCTGCTGCAAATTCTCTAGCACCGTATCCGGGACGACCACGTCGTCAGGATGCGGCTGGATCCCGGCGAGCGTCCCGTCGAGGTCGAAAAAGAAAGCATATTTTCCGGGCAGTACAGGCGGTGCGGTTAACAAGTCAGCCACCCTTTTCCTCCTTACGGTTTACGAGAGGTAAACGCCTTTACCTCTTTCATAGCCATGTAAGTATAGACAGTGTGACGTGGCTCGCCATTTGACAACCGCCCCGCCAGTATTACTGGCGAGGCGGTTAAGGGGGGAA
>NZ_QFXN01000111.1:0-5070 GCF_003144775.1 Enterobacter sp. CGMCC 5087
GGAAAAGGACTAAACGGTACGCTTCGCTTTTTGCTTGTAACGGTCGAAAATCACGGCTGCCAGCAGGATCAGGCCACGCACCACGTACTGCGAGAACGGCGAAATATTCAGCAGGTTCATGGCGTTCTCTACGGTGCCCAAAATAAGGATACCGGCAACCACATATGAGATTTTTCCGATGCCGCCCTTGAGGGAAACGCCCCCTAAAACGCAGGCCGAAATGACGATCAGCTCGTAACCAATAGAGGTCATCGGCTGGCCGCTGGTCATGCGCGACGCAAGAATAATTCCCGCGGCGGCAGAAACCAGCCCTGAGAGCACAAAGATAATAATCTTGGTTCGCACCACCGGTACCCCGGCCAGACGAGCGGCCTCCTCGTTACCGCCAATCGCCAGCGTATTGCGGCCAAAGGTGGTCCGGTTGAGCAGGAAGCCGAACAGGATCAGGCAGGCCACGGTCAGCCAGATTGGCGCAGGCAGCCCCAGCCAGTTGGCGTAACCCAGGGTAAAGAAGCGCTCGTCTTCAATCCCAACAGCTTTACCGTCGGAGATGATATAGGCCAGCCCGCGGACAATTTGCATCGTCGCAAGCGTGGTGATCAGAGCGTTAATCTTCAGGCGTGCGATAACAAACCCGTTCACCAGACCGCTGATGACGCCGAGTAGCAGACCAGCCAGAACGCCAATCCACAGGCTCTCCGTCATGTTGATCACCACTGCCGTCGTGACGCCCGCACAGGCAATAACCGACGCCACCGACAGGTCAAAATCGCCGGAGGCCAGACAGAACAGCATCCCGCAGGCCACCATCCCGGACATGGAAATGGCCAGCCCCAGCCCCTTCATATTAATGAAGGTGGCAAAGTTAGGAACAAAGATCGCGCAGGCGAGGAACAGCGCGGCAAAGACCACAAGCATGCCGTACTGATCCCAGATACGTCCAAAACTCAGCGCCGACTTCGACTTCGGCGCTCCGGATGTAGTAACAGAGGACATCATTAACTCCTTACTCAGGCGACAGCCTGGCTGACTTTAGGCATGGCGAGGTTCAACGCCTGTTGTTCATTCGCCTGTTCATGAAGTAATTCACCGGCAATTTCGCCTTCACGCATCACCACAATGCGGTCGGCCACGCCAAGCACCTCCGGCAGATCGCTGGAGGCGAAAAGCACCGCCACGCCGCGTTTTGCCAGCTCATAGATCACGTTATAAATCTCGTGTTTTGCCCCCACATCGATACCGCGCGTCGGCTCGTCGAGCAAAATGACCTTCATATCTTCGGACAGCCAGCGGCCTAAAATCGCCTTCTGCTGGTTTCCGCCTGACAGATTCATGATCAGCTGTTCCGGACCCGGCGTTTTAATATTCAGAGAGCGAATATGGTGGTCGGCATTGCTCGACTCCCAGCCATCGTTTATCAGGCAGCCTGCGCGAATAAACTTGCGGCGAGCGGAAATATTGATGTTGTCGCGTACCGAATGCACCGGAATAATCCCCTCGGCTTTACGGTCTTCCGGGCAGAGCATCATGCCCGCCCCGATCGCGTGGGCCGGTTTCTGGATATCGACCCGTTCACCATCAATAGAAACCTGCCCTTCGGTAATACGGGTTCCGCCGAACAGGCCTTTCATTAATTCACTGCGCCCCGCCCCCACCAGACCAAACAGGCCGACAATTTCGCCGCTGCGAACGGATAACGAAATCGGCGTGCGCACGCCCGGCGCTTTGACGCTGTCCAGGCGCAGACGTTCAGGGCCATACTGACGAGGCTGCCAGTGATAAATATCACCCAGCTCGCGTCCGACCATCGCCTGAACAAGCTGGTCATGGTTAACCTGCTGCATGTCGGTAAAGGTGCGCACATAGCGCCCATCTTTAAAGACGGTGATGGCGTCGCTCAGGGCAAATATCTCTTCCATGCGGTGCGAGACATACAAAATCGTACGGCCTTCCTGACGCAATTCGCGGATCACGCGGAACAGATTTTCTATTTCACGCGCAGAGAGCGAACTGGTGGGCTCATCGAAGGCGATAATTCTGGCGTTACGCGCCAGCGCCTTGGCAATTTCAACCATCTGCCACTGGCCGATGGAGAGATATTTCAGCGGCGTCTGGGGATCGACGTCCAGACCCAGGTGTTTAAGCTGCAGCCCCGCTTCATAATTAAGTAGCGAACGATTTACCACGCCGCCTTTGTGCGGGAGCTGTCCTAAATAGATGTTTTCCGCCACGGTCATCTCAGGAATGAGGTGCAGCTCCTGATAGATGATCGCAACCCCGGCATTGAGCGCCGCCGTGGTATCGGCAAACGCCACCTCTTCGCCGCGAATGGCCAGCGTGCCGGCCGTAGGCGCGTAGTTGCCGCTGAGGATCTTCAACAGCGTGGATTTCCCCGCGCCGTTTTCCCCCATCAGGGCGTGAACCTGGCCGGCATAGCAGTCGAAGCTGATATCGGTCAGCGCGTTAACACCGGGGAAAGTTTTCCCGATGCCGCGAAAAGAGAGATACGGATCAGACTGTCGCATAACGTCTCCGTGATTCCTGTAGTGTGTACGTCTGGCCCCTCACGAAGCATGAGGGGCACAATCACCGCGTATTACTTACCGCCCAACCCTTTTTTCGCCAGCTCCTCTTTGAAGTTGTCGCGGGTAATCAGCACCACGTCGGTCACTTCGGTAAATTTCGGCGGTTCGGCCCCTTTGGTTACCCAGTTGTAGAGCATCTCACTGGATTTGTAGCCGTGAACGTCCGGGCTCGGCAGCAGAGAACCGTAGAAGCCGGTAGCCTGCGCTTTGGACAGCTCGCTGACGGCGTCAACGCCGTTGATGCCAATCCCGATCACGTCAGGCGCCTTGAAGCCCTGGCCTTCCGTCGCGCGTACCCCGCCCAGCACGGTGTTGTCGTTCATGCCGACCACCAGCCAGTGTTTGACCTCCGGATGCTGGACCAGCATAGAGTTCGCGGCGTCGAAAGCGCCCGGGATATCGTTGGATTTGGTTGGGACTTTATAGATCTGTTTTTCCGGGAAACCGGCCGCTTTCAGCGCATCCATTGAACCGGTAGTACGACGACGGGCGGTGTCCAGCTCGTCAGCCGTGATAGCCATTACCGCGGTCTCTTTGACATCCCAGCCGCGCTTTTGCATCTCTTTATAGAGCTCCTGGCCCTGGCGTTCGCCGATTTTTGTCGCCGCCATCATGACCAGCGGGACGCTGTCCATCGGCTTGCCTTTGGCGTTAACGAACTGATCGTCAACCGCGATGACCTTCATATCGTAACCGCGCGCTTTCGCCGCGATTGCCGATCCCAGCTTTGGATCCGGAGTACAGATAACGAAACCTTTTGCACCGCTGGCCGCCAGGCTGTCGATGGCGTTCAGGGTTTTTTCGCCGTCAGGCACGGCGATTTTAATGACTTCAAAACCTAAATCTTTCCCGGCTTTATCTGCGAATTTCCACTCAGTCTGGAACCAGGGCTCTTCGGGCTGTTTTACCAAAAAACCGAGTTTTAAATTCTCAGCGATAGCGGATTGTGACATAACGGCAGCCAGACCGATGGCCGCCAGCGCTTTAGTAAATTTGTGCATGGTAAACTCCAGCTTTAGCAATCTTTTCTGTAGGGAATAAGTGCGTGCTTCTTATTTAATCGGACTTAAAACAAGGCATTAGCGCTTACCTCGTCATAAGCGTTATTGCTGGTGATAGTTTTAGCGGGAAATTAATCATCCATAAGAGAGCCCCATCACACCGCAGAATTACAGTAATTGCGTACATAAATTCAGCGAAAAATGACATAAAAAAGGCAGAATTTGTCAGACAAATGGAAAGGGGTTAAGCAGAATTATCCATAAGATTAGCCAAGATATCCCTGATGCCTCTTAGCAGGCAAAACGGCACCTGGCGTTAAGGGGGTCAACATGTTTTTCATCACGAATGTACAACGCACCTGAAAAAACGTTATTCCGCAGAATTTGATTTAGCGCAATTTTATTGACACATCATATATTCGAAATGATTAATCCGTATTTCTCATTTTCCCGGAGTAATATTCCAGCTTAATATTTTCGAAAGAGTAACAGTGTGCCATCACGATAAAAACCGTTAATTATTAGGCCATTAAGTCACATTCAATTCATGGCGAGATAATTTTATTTCTGTACTATATTAGACTTTGTAATGTATGGTAAACACAGCCTAATTAAGAGTTTTCTTAGACCAAAGACAAGGGTATGCTTATTTATATCGAACACAGGAAGTGAATTTCGGTCGACTTCGCTCACGGCAGAATGTCTATATCTGCTTTTATCTTCGTATTTGCCTGGCGCTCAGGTTACGCAACGGACATCACGTCCCACAGTCAATAAGGATATGAGTATGGCTACCCAAACGATGATGCAAAAACTTAACGCGCAGATGAACCTTGAGTTCTACGCCTCGAACCTGCACCTTCACTTAAGTGCGTGGTGTGCCGAGAATAGTCTTACGGGGTCTGCTACATTCTTTCGCTCGCAGGCGCAAAGTAACGTCACCAATATGATGCGTGTCTTCAATTTTCTGAAAGCCGCAGGGGCAAATCCTGTCGTTAAAGCCCTTGATGGGATCAATGAAAACTACTCATGCCTGGAAGAACTGTTTCAGAAAACGCTTGAAGAGTACGAGCAACGCTGCAGCACGCTCAGCAAACTGGCCGATGAAGCCAAAGCGCAGCAGGACATTACGACGCTCAAATTCTTACGTGATATGGACAAAGAGCAGCAGCAGGATGGCATGCTGCTGAAGACGCTGGCGGATGAGATCCATAATGCGCAGCAGGCGGGTTTATGTCCTGAGCAAACCGACCGTCATCTGCTCGACATTGTGGCGGTACAGCACCACTGAGTTTTTAATTTGCTTCTGCACGGGGTAAGGCACGAAATAATCCCCTCGCCCCTCTGGGGAGAGGGGAACATACGGCTGTAGTGGTCATTCCGTTCACTTTATGTTCCTTGCCACTCTGTAACGACATAACCGGTGAACGTGCCAGGGTGGCTCAATCGCCACCACCCTGGCAACCCGGGCTCCCGGCGGTAAA
>NZ_QFXN01000112.1:0-7220 GCF_003144775.1 Enterobacter sp. CGMCC 5087
TTCGGGTCGGGCATGAGCCTGCATCCCTACAGGCCACGCCCTCTCGGCGCATCCCTGCGCCTCGCCCCGGCCTTACGGAATCGCTTCGGCGATTTACAGCCGGACCAGGACGTCGCTGTTAGTTTTTAATTTGATTAAAACACCTTGAATCGCTGTTGAATGTGAATTTACGTCCCATACGAAATAAAGTCCCCTTCCCATCTCCAACCTTCTGCTTTTGCTGAAATTTAACAAATCAGATCTGGCTCCCAATGATTAACCACACAACGTGTGATGATTTATTTAGTTACATAATCATTGACGAGGGAGCATCATGATCACCATTGAGTTTGTTGTCATTCTCCTCTGCCTGCTGACGGGTACGCGTTTCGGCGGTATGGGGCTTGGGTTAATCAGCGGCATTGGTCTTTTTATTTTATGTTTTGTCTTTGGTCTGCAACCGGGTAAACCGCCGGTTGACGTTATGCTGACCATCCTTGCGGTGATAGGTTGTGCGGCTACGCTGCAGACTGCGGGCGGCCTCAACGTCATGATGCAGTTTGCTGAACGCCTGCTGCGCAAACACCCGCAGCACATCACCCTGCTCGCCCCTTTCACCACCTGGATGCTGACCTTTCTGTGCGGCACCGGCCATGTGGTCTACACCATGTTCCCCATCATTGCGGATATCGCCCTGAAAAAAGGGATCCGCCCGGAGCGCCCTATGGCCGTGGCATCGGTGGCATCACAGATGGCGATTACGGCATCCCCCGTTTCCGTTGCCGTTGTGTCGCTGGTGTCCATCCTGGCGGCCCAGCATGGGATCGGCCACGCGTGGGGGATCCTGGAAATTCTCGCCGTGTCGGTTCCCGCTTCGCTTTTCGGCGTAGCCATTGCGGCCCTGTGGAGCTTACGCCGTGGGAAAGATTTGGCGGACGACATTGAGTTTCAGGAAAAGCTAAAAGATCCTAAGCAGCGCGAGTTTATCTACGGCGGTACGGAGACGTTAATGAATCAGCGTTTCCCTAAACAGGCCTACTGGTCCACGTGGATTTTCTTTGCTGGTATTGCCGTGGTCGTTTTGCTGGGGGCATTCCCGGAACTGCGCCCCGCCTTTGAAGTGAAAGGCAAAATGACGGCGCTGTCGATGAACCTTGTCATTCAGATGATGATGCTAATTGCGGGCGCCGTGATGCTGATGGCCTGTAAGGTTAATGCGTCGGCCATTTCCAACGGCGCGGTGTTCAAGGCCGGTATGGTCGCGATCTTCTCGGTGTTCGGCGTGGCGTGGATGAGCGATACCTTTTTCCAGGCGCATCTCGACGAGTTAAAGCTGGCGCTGGAAGGCGTGGTGAAGAGCCACCCGTGGACGTATGCCATTGTGCTGTTTCTGGTGTCAAAACTGGTGAACAGCCAGGCGGCTGCGCTGACGGCCGTTGCGCCAATGGGCCTCATGCTGGGCATCGACCCGAAAATGCTGATCGCCTTTTTCCCGGCGTCATACGGCTATTTTGTCCTGCCGACCTACCCCAGCGATTTGGCCTGCATCGGCTTTGACCGGTCAGGCACGACCCGCATCGGGAAATTTATCATCAACCACAGCTTTATTCTGCCTGGGCTGATTGGAGTAAGCTGCGCGTGCGCGGCGAGCTACCTGCTGGTCCAGACGTTCTTTTAACAGCATCAAAGGGCGACACGTGCCGTCGCCCCTTTTCCTGCTTTAGTGGGACTCACCCTGCGGCGTGAATCGCAGTTCAATCAGCGCGATGGCTTTCTGGATCGCACGAAGCGTAACCGGGTCAGCGGCAGCAGGATGGCTGGCGAAATCGATATTTTTCAGCTGCGTAGACATCTTCTCGCGCACTTCAACCGGCGCAATCACGTCCAGAACATCAAGGATTTGTTTGATAACCAGCTGACAGGCGACAACGTCAGAGACCAGTTCCTGATCGGCGCTCAGGTTTTGTGACATGGGTTTTCTCCTTATTTAAAGGCCGCCATAGTAGCAAAACACGCCCCCTGACATCTTCCCTTCATCGCCTGCAGGTACAAAAAAACCCGCCGAAGCAGGTTTTTTTATCAGAACATGGCGCCTGGCGGCACGTCTTTGAACGTGCGGCAGTAATTGGCCCACATGCTTTTCAGGATTTTGCGCAGTTTCACGATGATGCTCCATTAACTTGTTATACAACTTTATTGTCAACGTGCTTATAATATGACCATCATCACAAAAATCAATCATTTTGTGATACTCATCACATCTTTATCAGAGTTTGGCCTGATAGCGCTCCCCTCTCACCCGTTGCGAAGAGTGAGGGCAGATTGTCCGGCTATTCCAGGCATTGCAGCGGGCATCTGCGGGTACGATAAGCTATTTCCATCCACTCAGAGCGAACCATGAAAAGAGTCATTGTAGCCGGCACAATCCTGCTGCTCGCGGGGTGTAGTATCAACCGCCAGGCTGAAGTCAGCAGCCGCGACGCGCCGAACGGCATCGTCCGCCTCGACTACGGCCAGGCAGCGCTGCAAAATGCGTATTCCGATGAGTATGTGAATAACGGCACGGCAGCAAAAGCGTGTCAGAGCATGGGGTATGCCACTGCCTCAGCCTATGGTCAGCCCATTAAAACCTGCACCCTGACGAGCGGCTCTTTGTGTCTGAACGAGAGCGTGACTATCCAGTATAAATGTATGGGTTACGCCGTTAACCCTAAGACAAATAATCCCTGGTATTAATCAACGCTGCCAGCGTTTGCTGGCAGTTTATTTCATTACGAACAAAAACAATTCTCATTAATAAATTATAAAAATCGCCAATGCGTTTTATTCCCATTCGTATTTTAAATAAATAAAATAAAAAATTTACGTTTTGCAAATAATTAAATAACAAATTATAGTGTCGCTCATTGTGAACCAGAAATAATAATCCGGAGCGTCACCATGCTGAAAACTGAAATGATCGACAAGCTCAACGCACAAATGAACCTTGAGCTTTTTTCATCCCTGCTCTACCAGCAGATGAGCGCCTGGTGCAGCTATCACAGCTTCGAAGGTGCGGCCGCGTTTCTGCGTCGTCACGCTCAGGAAGAGATGACCCACATGCAACGTCTGTTTGATTATCTTACGGATACGGGCAGCCTGCCGCGCATTGAAACCGTGGCTTCACCTTTTGCTGAGTATAATTCTCTCGATGAACTCTTCCGCGCCACCTACGAGCACGAGCAGCTGATCACGCAGAAAATTAACGAACTGGTCCACGCCGCGATGACCAGCCAGGATTATCCAACCTTTAATTTCCTGCAGTGGTATGTCGCTGAACAACACGAAGAAGAGAAGCTGTTTAAATCCGTACTGGATAAATTGTCTCTGGTGGGAAAATCCGGCGAAGGTCTTTACTTTATTGATAAAGAACTTTCCACCCTCGATACGCAGAATTAATTTCAGCGCGGTGCCGAAAACCGGCACCGCGTTAATTTACATACACCCCGTACAGCTGGTGCAGCGCCAGTCATGAGGATTCACCGCCTGGTAAAAATAGCGGTAGCTGGACGTCTCCAGCGGAATACCCACCTCGAAGAACATATCCGTTAACCAGTCGACATTCTCAACGATCCACTCATCTTCCTGTAAGCCTTGTGCAAAGGTTTGATCTTCAGGATCGATAACCGAATAGATTGCCCAGGTGCCCATATCCTTTTCGCGGCGGGACTCGGGAAGTATCAGGGGTTGGTTCTGCCAGCTGATTATCCAGTGGCCATGGCACAACAGGTTACCTCCCCGACTCCATGCCGCGGTGAAGGGATTCTCTCCAGCCATAAAACCCTCACTTAATTTGATAATTTATATTTATTGTTTACGTTACGCCGGAATATCGCCCAGCAATATTGCCCTTATGAAGTAGGCATCCACCTAAAAAGGATCAGAGCACCAATAATCCGTAAATTATTCATTACACTACTTGTAACGGTGATTTGACGAATTACGGCTTTTCCCTTACTCTGCGCCGCAGATTTTGTCGCGGTTAAGCATCGTTGTAGAGGAAAGCGTGAAAAACAGAACCCTGGGAAGTATTTTTATCGTCGCCGGAACGACAATTGGCGCAGGAATGCTGGCCATGCCCCTGGCGGCCGCGGGCGTAGGATTTGGCATGACCCTGGTACTGCTGGGGACGCTCTGGGCGCTGATGTGTTACACCGCCCTGCTGCTGCTTGAGGTTTACCAGCACGTGCCCGCCGACACCGGCCTGGGTTCGCTTGCGGCGCGCTATCTGGGACGCTACGGCCAGTGGATAACCGGCTTTAGCATGATGTTCCTGATGTACGCCCTGACCGCCGCCTATATCAGCGGCGCCGGGGAACTCATCGCCTCCAGCGTCAACGACTGGTTTGGCTCTGACATTACCCCTGCGACGGGGGCTATCTTCTTTGCGCTCATCGGCGGCGGCGTGGTCTGCGTGGGGACATCGCTGGTCGATCTGTTTAACCGCTTTCTGTTCAGCGCCAAAATTCTGTTCCTGATTATCATGCTGGTGCTGCTGGCGCCGCACGTGCACAAGGTCAACCTGCTGACGCTGCCGCTGGAAAAAGGGCTGGCGCTTTCCGCGATCCCGGTCATTTTCACCTCGTTTGGCTTCCACGGCAGCGTGCCGAGCATCGTCAGCTATATGAACGGCGATATCCGCAAGCTGCGCCGCGTCTTTGTTATCGGCAGTGCCATTCCGCTGATCGCCTATATTTTCTGGCAGCTGGTGACGCTGGGCAGCATTGACTCCTCAACCTTTATTGGGCTGATGGCGCAACATGCTGGCCTGAACGGCTTTTTGCTGGCGCTGCGCGAAGTCGTCACCTCCCCGCACGTGGAGCTGGCGGTACACCTGTTTGCCGACCTGGCGCTGGCAACCTCGTTCCTGGGCGTGGCGCTCGGCCTGTTTGATTACCTCGCCGACTTGTTCCAGCGTCGCAATACCGCGGCTGGACGGTTGCAGACGGGGGCCATCACCTTCCTGCCGCCGCTCGCTTTTGCGCTGTTTTACCCACGCGGATTTGTGATGGCGCTGGGCTATGCGGGGGTGGCGCTCTCTATCCTGGCCCTGCTGCTCCCTTCCCTGCTGGCATGGAAGAGCCGCCAGCAGCATCCGCAGCAGGGTTACCGCGTGGCGGGGGGAAAACCGCTGCTGTGCGTGGTGTTTTGCTGTGGGGTGGTGATTATTCTGGTGCAGGTGTTGATTGCAGCCGGGATGCTGCCGGAAGTGGGATAACAAAGGTTTAAGGGGAAACTATCCGCTTTAATAGGGAGAGATTCCCCTTTAATCAATCCCTTATATTACGATTATCACCAGCCGGAATGCTGTCGTTAAAATTAATGCTTCATTCATCATCACATCCCCATGTGCTCATAAGCTTTGTCACCATAATACAAGGTAAACAATGTCCCCATCCCAAGGAATAAACCTATTAACAGAACCGCCATTATCGTTATAAACCAGCCGGACAGAGTTTTACCGGCTTCACCAACGCTGGCAATGATTAACATCAGCCCAAAAAACAACATCAGACCGCCAATCCCGCCAGCTTGCCACGGCAACGTATATCTTTTTTCTTCGGGGTAATCGGGTTGGCAGGTCAACCGGGAGGATAGCGCGGCCATGGCAAAATGGTTCTGTGCGGACGCGGCCACAAGCTGATCGCCCTGCCCGTACATAACCGCATCAGCGGCCAGCGCCAGCATCAGCCACTGATAACCGGCAGAGCGCTCACCGAGCGAAGCCTCAAGCTCCAGCCTGTCCGGCACCACTTTGTTCTCGTCCAGCACTTCCAGCAGCGGATACTTCTCTGTGCGGGATAACCCGGTATACCAGAGTTGCTTAGGCTTGCTGACGGTTTCTGTCCTCAGATAAACGGGCATTTTACTTTCTACGTCTGTGACACCCGTCATCGGCTGATAAAAATAAACCGGTTTTTCTCCTGCTGTTTTGACGTAGTCGTTCGTGAAGAAAAGTGCCGTAACATTTTCCATCTGTTTAGATGCTTCTTCGTCAGAATGCAGATCGACACAGATAAGCAGCCGTTGAACGACGTAGCTTTTCGACAGATTTATCCATTCCGTGACTTGCGTATAGTCCGGGCATTCAGGTAAAAAAGTGATTTTCTTCGTCGCGATCGCAGAACGTTCAAGCACGCGCCGGAGTTCATCGCTACAGGATTCATCCCCGCCCTGAACCCACACCAGCGCTTCAATCTGCTGGTACCGAGAAAGTTTCCCTGCCATGGGCTCCAGAACGCGGGATACTGCCTGCCCGGCCCTCGTGAAATCGAACGATTCTTCCAGCTCGATTTTCAACGGCATTTTAGCGGCCAGCGGAAACTCTCCCTCAAGTTTCAGCATTCTCAGTGCCAGTTCCTTTGTTGCCTTTGGTGGAGTGAGTACGGACCAGCCAGCAAGGGTAATATTCCCCCTGGCAAAGCTGACAACCTTGTATTCCTGCCGGGCGGCAATCAGCAGCCTCGTTTCCATGTAGTGCCTCATGCCGTGATACACGACAGACCACATCTGAACGAACCCCGTCAGAAAAACAACCGGAATAACAACGGACTGGGCAAGAAAATCGAGATCAACATGTTTATTACCCGGCCAGGTGACTGCCCGAACAGCAATACCGATAATCACGACGATCACGTATAAGATAAATACTGCCAGATAGGGGTAGTCGTCTTTAAATTCGTCCTGCTTAGGATACAACCACCAGTTCATCACTCAGCCCCCGCAACAGATAGCGTGGTCCGGATAGCACAACCACATGCCGCTTTACAGCCGTCCACGACCACGCCGCGGCCGTTCATCGTCCAGGTTGGGTGACAGTCGTTAATAGGGAACGTCCCCTTATGCTCCGTACACGTCACTTCATCGCCTTTCAGAGCCACGGGCAGGCCCATAAATTGCGCGCCTGACGCCTTAATTACTTTCCCGCCGCTCACCAGCGGGTCATTGAGTCGAATTACGCCGTTCATTAGTATCCTTTCCTTCCTGCATCCATATCGCAACGCATATGATCCCAGCCGGTGTAGCCTTTTACTTCCGGTACTTTATCGGGGAGGTCCTGATAGTTCGTTTTAAACTGGACAGTGTCTTCTTTTAGACCTTGTTTGGTGATGTAATCCAGCCCCCAAGCAGGACCAGAAGAATTAGGCTTTAGGTGATGTATAGCGCCATCTGACGCGGTATATGTAATCCCAGATCCACCG
>NZ_QFXN01000113.1:0-622 GCF_003144775.1 Enterobacter sp. CGMCC 5087
GGGTCATCAAACGGCTTTGACGACATATACAGCCGGTGTTTCGTCTGTAAAAAACCCTGATCGTTGACGACTGTGAAAGAAAGAACGTCGTCGTAATAAGGGGCATTACTTCCATCAGGTTCATTTTCTCCCGATGACATTGATGCACCACCTTTTACCCACGTTTGTCCATAGTCTTTCGATACTGAAAAACCACCCGTTACATTCCCCCACCAGGGAATGGCAATATAGCGTTCTGAAGGATGCACAAATTTTTTCGTGAAAATTCGATAAAATTGACTGGCTATTTGCGAATGAATGCCTTTCTTAGCATCGACATACCAGAGTTCTCCTTCACAGTCCCAGCCCTTCAGCTCCAGATAGCGATGGTCATCGAAACGGTATACAACCTGCGTCGGTGGCTCTTTCGCCTGGCAACCAACTGCCATAAATACAGCTGCAGCTGTAAGACTTGTCCATAATCCTTTCATGTTATCGCCCCGCATCCATATCGCAACGCATATGATCCCAGCCGGTATAACCTTTTACTTCCGGCACTTTATCGGGGAGGTGCATATTCGCACGGTGATCGATCGCCAGTTCGCACCGTAGTCGATCATGATTTCGCATCGTGTTCGATCGC
>NZ_QFXN01000098.1:0-8094 GCF_003144775.1 Enterobacter sp. CGMCC 5087
CCGCCGCTTCGGAAGCTAACATCACAGAGATTTTTGTTGTTAAGCAGCAATACGCCCAAAAGCGTTATGCCGATAACGATTAGCGCCATAAGCGCCAACTTTTGTGGCTTCATAGCCCTCTACTCCTTGACCCGGAGGTCGGTAAGAGGCTAATCTTTATGTGTCGCATACAGATGGCCTCGGTAAATGTTAAACGCCTTGCAGGGCGTTGAATGTTTCCGGGGCTTTTCTCTATCTGCCGTCTGGTGTTAATGCCTGAGACAGATAGCCTCAAGCACCCGACATCATTCTCTTTCATCCCCTTAAATTTTCAAAGCATTATTATGAAGGGCTTTTCCGCTCTGTTTTATTATGAACCTCCCACAGACTAATACCGCAGCTGGCTACGAATCCCGCCAGGTAATCCAGCCCTGACCATTCACGAATACCGCCACGCGCTGCTTCAACAAATACAGCGATATCTTTATCCCGCCATATACCGAACAGACGCCAGCCGCCTTCATCTGTTTTCACTGCCGCTATGCGCGTAAGAACACCTGTCTGGTGCAATTCAATAAAGGCAGGTTTCTTTCGGGTAATTATTCGCATAATAACAAACCTGATATTTGTTGATAATAAATAGGTGATTAGTCTTGATTCGGTTTACCCTGAAGCATGGCGGCGCGATGATTCCATAACTCACGCAACTTATCTCTTGCGTCCACGTCTGTGTGATATGCGGTGTCGGTCGAGATTCCACAAACGTGGCAAGATATCCAGTTGAGGTTATCGTCGTCATAATCAAACTCCGCATTTCCTCCACAGCATGGGCATGGTAGAAGGCCATTTTCATCCGGCACAGATACCGGGGCTGGAGGGGCGGTGTAAAGCTTGATAACGCGACGCGGGTCCGCGTTGGATGTAATGGGATTTACAGTAAACAGATACGCACATCCAAACTTTTCTACATCGCGCAATTCCTGCTCATCCGTCCACGCCACAGCCTCAGCTTCGAGCGATGCCAGCGCGATACGAGCGATCTGGCGAATTTCATCGTTAACGTTACACATTCGCGGGTCATTGGCGTACTGCGCAACGCGTTCTTTGGTAATAGTGCTCATGGGTTAGTCCTCCCAATCCCACACCGCGAAGGCGTGGTCATCATCACAGTCTATTTCGCCCTTTTCGCCGCACCCAGAACAGACGACACCATCACCAGCGTAAAGAAAATCTGGAGTACCTTTGTCGGTATGAACGTCAAGCTCATCGCTATCACATTTAGGGCAGTATCCCGCCCATTTAATTCTTAATACGCTCATGTTATTCCCCTTTAACTGTGATGCCTGCATCGCGAATTGCTTTCAAAACCTTCGCTTTATCCAAAAGAACCTCACTGATATCCCATTGCGCTGGCTGAGGAAGTACAACCTCACGAGCTTCCAATTCAGCAATTTGCTCCTCATATCTAGCGCCAACAGAAACAGCTTTCTCAAACGCCTTGAACCACTTTGAGGCATCCTGCTTTGCGGCTTCCAGCCTTTCAAGCGCTGTTACAAGGTTAACTTTCAGATCCGACGTATATTCAGCATCACAGCAGCTGGCGCATATGCACCCGCCGTCAGAGTGCTTAACAGTAAGAGCCCACTGCTGGCAGAAGTCGCAATCGCGCATTTCCGCCTGGCCCCAGTCATGTTTTTCGCGTTCTGGAACGTACAGCGCCTGTTTGTCGATGTTGCTCATTGGGCAGTCTCCTGCGTTGCCTCGTTGATTGCTTTATCAACACGTCTATAGACACGCATTGATTCCTCTTCGGTCAGCTCTCGACCAAGCTCAAACTCAAGAGAATCAACAACAAGAAAAGAAAAACCCTCCACAGAAGACAGCATTGACGATTCGATTGCCGCATCGGTTAACTTGCTCATTGGGCGGCTCCTTCCGACCTTACCGGGATGAAACGTGATGGTGACCAGTCGCAATAGGTGTCTTTTTCGGTATGGCCGAAAATAGCTTTGCAGCGCCGGATGTGATGGCAGTGACCGCAGCTTGAACCCTTTGGCAGGCGCATCTTGTCCGGGTCAGTTGGGTCATAATTCAGAACTTTTGTGGAGTCGCTCATGCTGCCGCCTTGCTGCGCGATGCCGCGATCGCTTTATGTTCATCGATAATTTCCAGCAGCTCTGCCAGCGGCAGGCCGTCAAGCTTGATGACTCCCTCTTCGCTGATGTTGGCCAGCGCCACCAACTCAACAAGACGCCGGGCTTTTTTCACGCTGATTTCCGGCGCGATGAAACTTCGGGTCACCTTTTTCTTTCCAGCAGCTGCGGCTGCTGCTTTGTCCTGCTCCAGTACTTCACCGGCCTTTTCACCAAACTCCCTAACGCGCTCAACGGCTGCACTCAGGGCCACATCGCCAGATTTAACCGCCTGCTGTACATCGTGGTTGGCCATACCCAGCGTCATCAGCTTCTCAACCGTCGGCACAGACAGGTGAACATATCGCGCGATTTCCTGCGTTGTCAGATTGAATGCCGCCAGGTCACGGATAACACCGGCCTTAGCCATGTCCGATAGCGCCAGCTGACGGTTTGACGTCATGACACGGGCTTTGCGCTCGATATCATTGCCCCTGAACGGTATGATATGAATCTGGTCTACTGGCTTGCCGGCATCACGGCAGCGCAGGTAGCAGCTGTATCGCCGGTGCCCCTCAACAATCCACACCCCGCCCTCGTCGCGTTCGTACACCTCAAGAGGCGGTACCGTCCCGCCGTTGATCAGGTATTCAAACAGCTCGTCATTCGCCTCACGGGTTTTCTCGTCGTCATCACGGCGGTTGAAGCCAGGCTGAATATGGATGTTATCAATGCTAATAAACATCCCGTGGTGCAGACGCTTAATCACGCCGCTGGTCGTCATTTTTTTGAATGAATTAGTCATCACTTTGTTCCTGTTTTACCTGGTCTGTCAGCTCCTGCCAGCGACGCAGCAGTTCTTCACGCGCTCCCTGCTTGCTGCCGAGAGAATAGCCCGTGCCGATATGGTGATGAGCGGAACATCTCATGCAGCGAATCTGCGCAGAGCCCGCCCATCGAGTCTCTTTGAAAAATATCTCCACCACATTCCCGCACGTCGGGCATTCCGGAAGCTCAGGCCGTTGCATGGCGGCACTCCTTCAAAAGCTGTTCAAACAACTGGCGGACAGGATTGCCACGTCCGAAAGGCATTTCGTTGATGCTCCAGACCTGCTTCCCTTCCGGGGTAGAGGTTTTGATAACCCTCCCGCTGCTAATCAACTGCGCAAGTATTCCGGCAACGGATGCGTGGGTCTTACCCAGCGCATTGGCTATTTCCCCTGTGGTCATTCCCGGATGTCCGCCCAGAAACTCAAATACCGTAGGGTCCATGTTTGCTGTGTTTTTCTTAGCCATAAAATTTCTCCTGTTAATCCTTGTTACCGGCAAAACCCCTCGGGATCGTGTCATCGCATTTGAAACTCGTGGCAAACGCGCCACCACCATTAGCCAGATTTACCGGACACAATTTCAGTACGAGGTCAGACCATTTCTCACGAAGGGTCATTGCGGTCTTAACCTTCTCGCACCAGAACTGGTTGCCATGGATTCGCTCGACCATCTTGCGCATCTGGCCATGATCACAACCCTGGTCGTCTCTCAGTAGACGGATCTCGTTCGCCCAGACAGTCCAGTTGGGCTCTGGAGGTCTTGAGATCATTCCGTCGAATTCAGCAGCACGTTCGTGTAACTCAAGAACCTGAGCGAAAAACCACTCAGCAAAAGACAGATCGTCAGCGTTACCCCATAGACTTTTTTCGGCATCGAAAATCACCGCATCGGGATGCTTTAACAAAAAGTTATCCACAGGAGAAATTTCTCCAGCACGGTTTTTATGATCTGTATGTAGTGATCTGTTTTTAAGATCTGTATAGAGAATAGATTCGGCGTTAACGCCGATTCCAGGATTCGGCGCTTGCGCCGTTTCCATTCGGTGTTTACGCGGAATGCATTCGGCGCTTACGCCGTTTCCATTCGGCGTTTGCGCCGAATCCAGTAAATCCGCCGATTCGGCGTTTACGCCGTTTCCATTCGGCGCTTGCGCCGAATCGGACAATTGAGGAAAAATCTTCGAGAGGAAAATATCCTCTTTGATGCGGTAATGTTTCTTCGGCGTTCCACCTACCTTGCGCAACTTTTGCTCTATTGCATCCGGCAGATACTCTTTGATGATCCGGTCCATAGCACGACGAATAGAGTCTTCGCTAATGGCACGCACTTCGATCGCCAGCTCCTCATGTGCCTTATAGAACCAGCCATCATGAAGATGTGATTTACCCGACCAGAACACCAGCTGGTTCAGGATGGCGGCCAGCAAATGAGCCTGACGGTCACCGGCAAAAAAATCGATATATGGAACGGGGATCGTGATGCAGTTCCCCTGCCCTGACATGGCCTGCATGACTTCAAATATCCTGCTCACGCTAACCCCTGTACTCATTTCTGAGGGCTCCTGATTCATAGCTGCACCTCGATAAACTCGTTAAACTTTTTCCTGCTCAGCTCGCATTTCTCTATACATCCATCACGCATGAATGTGATTTTGTGCGGGCTGACATTCAGCACTGTTACCAGGCGTCCACGCCCGTCGCGATATTTCTTTCCCGGAAGGATTTCAGCGCTGCAGCCGGTGGCTGGCTTATTTCTCTGCAGCACACTTTGCCAGCGCTTCAGTAATTCCTGGTCAGTACACATCGTGGACTCCTGGCTGTCAGTGGAACAGGCCGTTGCCAGCCGGGCCGCTATCACCATCTCTGTGACGTTCGGCAAGCAGTTCCTGTATGGCAATTGCTTTATTCGCTCGCACAAACTCTTTCATCGCGGTCTTAACGGAACGTTCTGCCACCTGTAACGCGCGATATTGAAGCGAGTCGCTGACAAGAAGCTGCGCTGTGAGCCCCTCTGGCAGAGCGTCAATAATCGCCGGGTACAGCTCAGCAATCTTTCGCTGCTGCGCTACAGTTTCTGCGGCTGCCCAACGGAAGATGCGCTGCTGATTGTTATGCAGGGCCTTTGCGCTATCGGGCTCCTGGAGTCCACCAGCAATACCGAGCCGCGCAGCTGCACGCGCTATTTCGTCGCCAACTGATTCACGGCCACGGATCCGACTGTCCGGGTCTGCCCCGTCCGCCCAGGCAATCAGGAGTGGCAGAATATGGGTGTAATTGATTTCCATTAATCAGACTCCTTGTGGAGAGAGGCCGTATTCTTTTTACTGGCACGCTTAGCTTTACGGTGTTGGTCGTATACGTTTTTGTCGTAGATAAGTGATCCGTCTGATGCATCAGCAAGACGCTGAGCACAACGCTCTGGAACTAGTTCTTTCCACTGGCTGACTGCAGATCTCTCCACTCCCGCAGCGATCGCTGTGCGTGTGTTACTGCCGAAAAAATTAACGGCATCAATTTTGAGCATTTAATAACCTCATTGGTAAGTTTGTTCAACAAGGTTATTTGGTGAGAATTCTTTAGTCAAGAAGAATTAAGATAACTAAACATGAATAATGAAACTATTGGTCGACGCATCCTTCGCCGGCGCAAAGATATTGGATTGCCACAGCGGGATCTTGGAAAAGCTCTCGGGGTTTCTCACGCCACCATTTCACTGTGGGAAAGTGATAAAACCGAACCGTCAGGAAAGAACCTACACTCCCTTGCAAAGGCTCTACAGTGCACTCCAACTTGGATTTTATTCGGTGACGAAGACCAGTCACCAGCAGAGCCGATCCCTGTCGACACCCAGAGTCATCTCACGTCCGATGAGCAAGAAATGCTCGAACTGTATCGCTCTCTCCCCGAATCAGAGCAACAAGCTCAAGTCCAAAACCTGAGGGCCAGAGTCAAAAACTTCAATACACTTTTTGAGGAACTCCTCAAAGCCCGCAAACGCTCAGAAAAAAAATAACTTCTTTTCAAGGGGTTATTTTTTTACGCCCATAATGTTTAGTTTTATCACCAAAACAGCTTGCCAATATCGGTTAGTTATCTTACCTTAAATCTCATCAAGCAATCACACCGCAGTGATTACTCAGTAAAAAACGTTCCGCCTCCCCGGCGATAAGGGGAAACACAGGAGAAGCCAGGATGACACACGCAATCAAACAGATCGTCGATACCGATGGCGAGCCAATGATGGAAGTAGTGGTTCACAGCGATTGCTCAGCTGTTGATATGGAAGCGATCCACGCTGAAGCGCTGGAATTCAACAACGCTTACAACACCCTTTACGTTTATGCACCTTGCGAAGCAGCGCAGGATGTGTGGCCTCACCTGACCGAAATAGAACGCATTGTTTCCGTAGAGCTTACTCACAAGCAGGCACTGCACGAGAACCGGCAACATGATGATGCGATTGAATATTTTGCGGCATATGGCTCACGCCTAAATTTGGAGGTTTTTACACAGCATCAGATAAAACAGATAGCTGATTTTTGTCACTCTGACGCACTGGAGCTCAACAACGCAATTGACGACGGCAGGACAATGGACATGTATCACAAGTGGAATACTGCCCCTACCGCTCAGATTCGCCGTGACATGCTGGCTGCTGCTCACTCCGAAGCGCTGAAAATGAACTCCAGTTACGCCTGAAAACAACCGAAGGTAAAACGAGATGAGCGAACAAGAATTAAAGCACGTAATCGCCCTACTGCTGGAAGACGCAGAACGGCTCCATCAACTGGAGCCAAATGCAGGTACTGATGCCCGCATCTGGCTGGCGAAAGGTGCCCTAGAATCAGGTGATAAGGCTAAGCTTTGTCGAGATTAGCGTACCAACGACCGCCTGATTTAGTGACCATGATTTTTGGATTTTTGCGGATTTTTTCAGCGACTGATTCAGCTAGTTCGCCAACAGCAGCTTTGTCTTTTGTATCGCTTTCGTAGCTGTACTCGGCGTTGGGTAAGACAAGAACCTCACCGCTATCAGTCATGCGGACAGTACGCGAAAATCCCTTCGACTTCATTTTTTCATGGAGTTCGTCGTAATCCGCATCTTTGGAATCGCGAAGTTCTACTCGGACAGTGAATTTTGCCATTTAATTTCCTTACTGGTTGTGTGAGAGCTCCAGTATACCACCGAGCCTGAAGTGGCAAAAAGACAGGCACACAACACGAAAGCGCATTCTGGCTATTCACATTTGAGCTTTGTCGTTAAACCAAATGGTGGAGTTGTGGTGTAGCTCAACTGGTAGAGCGCCCCTTGTGTGGGGAGTTGAGCACTACCCAAGGTTCATAACCCAGGCTATCTCATGCGGCTGGCCAGACGTTATCCGGGTTCAACTCCCGGCACCACAACGTCATGTTGTACGCGTTTGGCGGTATCAGTTGTTATTCCTTTGGCTGATACCGCCCTTTTTAAACAAATTGATTTTTCTGTGTGGTGAATGCGGCTAAGCGCACGTGGCACAGCATGTATACAAACAGTCATTAGAGTCGTGGATGAATGTATGTCGGCCGTAATTGCTGGTTACGGTCACCGGGAGGCACCCGGCACCACACAGCAAAATCTGTTAAGTGATTAACATGGAGTAATTTTATGATGAACGCAGTGCTTGAAAATAAAAACGGTTGGAACTATAGTTCGCCTGCAGTCGCAAAATCGACTGCCGGGATTGGAACCCCGTCGTTCACCAAAGCGCATAACCGCGCTCATGCGGTTTTTTTATGCGCTAAGCACAGCCACATTCGCATTATGGTGAGGCGTGCAGGGCAGCCTTCGGGCTGGCCGGCTTCTTTGGTGACCGGTAGTTCCAACCCTGTACGTCTCACCACCATCGAGATTGGAACCTCCGGGGGTGAGTTAACTGTATTCACCAAAGAGGCTGCCATCATGGCTACTATCCTTACCCATTTCTTACCTAAAGTTACTATCGAGAACGGCCGCGCCGTTACTACCTCTATTGCCGTCGCCGACTTCTTTCAGAGGCGTCACGACGACGTTCTGCGCAAACTCCGTACCCTTGATAGCTCCCCTGATTTTAACGCCCGCAATTTTGCGGCGGTTGAATACACCGACGCCAAAGGCGAAAGCCGCCCCGCCTACG
>NZ_QFXN01000099.1:0-9010 GCF_003144775.1 Enterobacter sp. CGMCC 5087
CTGGTCATGGGATTCACTGGCAAAAAGGCCGCGGCATTCAAAGAAGCCTACATTTCCGAATTTAACCGCCTTGAATCTGAACTGACGAAGCCGCTGCCGGTTGCGCCAGTCGCACCTGTTTTCCCCGTTGAAACTGATTTTTCATATATGACCGTCGTCGAACGTGGTCAGGTTGTCAATATTCGTATTGTCATGCCAGGACAAATGCTGCTTTCTTACGGCGATTTTGTTGAGATGGCTCAACGTACCGGATGCGTTGTTATTGACGAAGCTGATTTACGCTCATTATCCAGTGAGGCAATTATTTTGTTGTGTGAGAATGCAAAACGTTCGCGCGCAAAATGGGAAAAAATTCATTCATTCTAATCCGCACTAATTTATTTTCACATGGAAAAACACCATGAACAAAGCAATGATTGTTGCCGCACAAGCTCGCGCTGCATCAGCAGTGCAGACATCAAATATATTTTTATGGAACGGAGCAAAGGATTTATTTAAAGCCGGGCTTCATGATGGCGACCCTTTTACTTTGCTTGGTCTGCGCCATCCGTACCGGAAAGTAAATATTGATGATGTTCTGTTGAACTACGAGACATATGGTGACTGCGCTATTTGTGACGCAGACTTATGTAAGGTTAGGCACGCTATAAACCTTGATTTACCCGAAGAAGTTTTTAAAAACAGCCTAAAAAGGAATGCAGATGATAAACATTGAAACTGTTATTTTGTGTTTATATGAAGCAATTGTGCTCTTTATGATTATCAGGGTTATGTGGGTGCACAGAAAAAGACAAAAGGTACTTCGATGCATGGGGTTATTTTTCTACAACAGACTACCAGGCCATAACGAAATGTTATTTAAATTCTGGGTCTGGGATATCAACAAATTTATTAAATAAATAAGAATACATAAATTCATGCCTTAACCGGCAGGACTTAACTCACTCTAAAAACCATCAACACCTGCCTCACCAGAGGTAACTTATCAGGAATATTAAAAATGGGCGAGACCATCTGCAATTGTGCCGGATGCGGCAAACAACATCCTAAAGTTGAACTTGCATATCGTAAATCCGAAATATACCCCTATCGCTGCAAATATTATTGCATGGTTTGCAATCAGCAAAAAGAAAAGCGCGACGCATTAAAAAATGTGAGAGTCCGCGTGGCAAAACCATCCCGTGCCAGCTATTTATTTAAATATTAAGAGGTCATTATGTCTGTTGAATTAAAAGTGTTTGGCGGTGCATGCTTCCCGAAAGATAAGGCTCTGAAAAAAACACCTGATCTGAAGCCGCTTGTTATCGCTATAAAATCCACCACCAAAGCGATTGCCGAGGCCGTTATTTTTGGCAAGCTGGCTGGTGAACATCCCGAGCACCTTGATGATTACTTCAAGGTAAAAATCTGGGAACACCGGGAAGAATTGCCCTGCCCTGAGTTTGATGTTTTCACACCTGATTTTTTTGACACTATCGCCGTATGGAATGAGAATGCTGGCGAACCTGCATTAAAGCCTGAAACAGACGGAAACACGCAGCAGGATAACGAAAATATTCAGGTGGAACTAAAAGCTGTAGCTCGTCTTGATCAGGCATCCCGGGCGGCATGCCTGGCATTATTCGGCCCGGTCACAGAAATCACAGCAGCGCAGTACGGGCAGGTTATCGACCTTATTAACGATGATGCAGGTGGTTGTATCCGTGAACTGGCAGAGGCACTGGCTAAAGAGTCCCGCTCGCTGGCTCTTGCACCAGAACGACAGGAGCAAATGCTTGAGTGGGTTCGAGAGAATGCCAAAGAGTCTGCCCAGTGGCCGGACATCAAAAAGCTAATAGCCAGGTGGATTGATGCGCCTGCAGATAAACGCCCCCAGGCCGCCAGCACCAGCACCAGCACCAGCATTAAACGCACTGATACAGGATCCACGCTCGGGGGCGGTAATAAAACAGACCGCAGCCCGGATATGGTGCACAACCTCGCCACGCTCAGGATTGAGACTGCAATAGGGATCCTGAGCATGTACGAAGAAATCGACATCTACGCGATCCCTAATAAATTCATGACACCGGCGAAAGCCATGGCAGAAGCCGAACAGGACACCCGTTTTACGGCATGGTGGAAGCAGCTTCGCGGCACGCCGGGCATCCTGGATTATTCACGCGCGGCAATTATTGCCCTGATTAAATCCGCGCCGGAGGACATCTGGCTTAATCCAATAAAACTGCGCGAGTACATCAACCGCGAGCTGGTCGAGTCAAACCACGCCAGCCCGGATCAGAAAACCATTGATATCGCCTGTAGCCCAAAAACACGCCATGCGACAAAGAGCAGTGAAAATGATTCGCCAGTACAAAACAAAGATGATTTGCCAGCAGTCTGCCCGGGGCGCTCTGCACAACTCGACAAAGAGCTCGGCGACGCGTTTTCGCAAAAGCAGCAGATTGATGAGCAAGCAGGGCGAGCACTTGCTGCCGGACGAGGTGAGTTCGTTCCGGGGATTAGCGACCCTGCAGATCCAAAATGGGTGGCTGAAGGTGTGGAGCCCGCACTGAATGAGCGTGAAATTGCAATTAAAGCTCTGGTTGAGGCTGTCCTTGACGGGAAAACTAGCTTCATCGATGAGAAAGAAGCACAGCAACTCATTACAGGCACCGGCCAGAACTCCTCACACCTGTCGTTAATGATCACGATGGATATCTTTGCCCTTGAAAATGGCGGGGAGCCCGAAATTATTGATGACTACGACGTTCAATATCTTGCCTGGAGTGCGCTGGAAGAATGGAGCGATAACCCGGAAACCAGGTTAGACAACCTTACAAGGATACTGAATGAATATCGCCAGGTGGTGGTAAATAAACCTGAGGCGGTGATTATTCCCCCGGCAGCCACACCGGAATTGCCGGTACATGCCCTTACCTACCACCAACAATTAACGATCGCTGCTTTACAGGGCTTATGCGCTAACCCAGCACACGCAACATCTTTTGATGATATCCCGGATATGGCAGTCCAGTTGGCTGCCGGAGTTATTCGACTGCAGGAGGTTCAGTGTGAGCGATGAAGAAAACTATACGGACGCCGACTACGAACTGATCCGTGTGCTCCATAAGGTTGATGATGGCTGCGACTGGACTAAATGGTATGTCTGGAACATGGGAGGTCGACGCCGAATAAGCGAAAGACATTTCGAACGGCCACCAGCAAGACCGCAGATAGTGCCATCGAGCATCAAGCCTAAACAAAAGCGCAAGAAAAAGCGGCGCAAGACAATAGAGGTGATTTAAGTATGTCTTTTTTGAAGATTCTCGGTGCCCTCGCCTTTGTGGTTGTCGTGGTGCTTATTGTTTTTGTCCTTTGGCTGGACGTCCTGATCGACGACTGATTTTTGATAATCAACCATGACCAGTTCCTTCACGTAATGTGGTTGCTGGTCATCAACGGTGATGGCTATGAGCGAACAGCAACTGATACCGCTACGTGAGTGGAAAGCGCGAAGGCTGAAATTTTCTATAACAACCACATGCCTGGTAAAGCATGGGAAGTTAGGTTACATACAGCCAAGACCTATAAAAATTGGAAACCGTTGGTGTATTGATGAACGGGCTCAATATGTTGGTCCTGGGGTGTGCGGTGTTGAACCAGAAATTCGCAGTGATGACGACGAGATTTTGCGGGAGATTTTAAACGATGTCGCCAAGGCCACGAAAAAATAATGTCTCAATTTCCGGGCTATATGCCCGGTTTGATCGTCGCACTGCAAAAACCTATTACCAGTACAAAAATCCATTAACAGGGAAGTTCCACGGTCTGGGAACCGACAAAGAAAAAGCTGAAAAGATAGCAATAACGGCAAACCAGAGAATTACAGCCGCTGAAGCTGAGCACTATTTACGCCAAATTGATGAGACCCCAAAAGCAGTCGTACATCGAGGCATCAGCCTAAAAGCCTGGATAGAGCGTTATCTGAAGATACAGAAACAAAGCCTTGATGCAGGTACTCTTTCCCGTAAACGATACTCGGAAAAAACACGCATGGCCGGGTTGCTATCCCAACGTCTGGGCTCACGCCCCATGAAAAGCCTGGAGGTAAAGGATTTCGCCGTATTACTTGATGAGTATCTGGATGCAGGCCATGCCAGCAGTGCACTTTGTAATCGTGTTGTGTGGGTAGATATCTTTACCGAAGCACAGCATGCCGGTGAAGTTCCTCCCGGCTGGAATCCTCCCGGAGCAACGAAGAAACCGAGCGTTAAAGTTACGCGTTCACGATTATCGTTAGAGGAATGGAAGCGAATTCTGACGCAGATACCAGAAGATCGGTATGCGCATAAAGCGATGCTGCTGGCCCTTGTTACAGGCCAGCGTCGTGATGATATCGCCAACATGAAATTTTCAGACATCAAAGACGGCTACCTGCATATCGAGCAGAGCAAAACTTGTTCACGCATAGCGCTACCTCTTACTCTTCGTTGTGAAGCAATTGGCATGTCTCTGGAAGAGGTGATCCGAAAATGTCGTGACAGATTCGTTAGCCCGTACCTTCTTCATGGAAAAAGAAACAACACAGCGAAACCTGTAAATCTGATTTTGCTTTCAAAAGAGTTTGCTGAAGCTAGAGACGCTGCCGGAATCACTCCACCAGCAGGAAAAACGCCAACAACATTTCACGAACAGCGTTCATTGTCCGAACGGCTTTACCGCGCCCAGGGCATCGATACAAAAATTTTATTGGGGCACAAAACACAGTCAACGACCGACAGGTATAACGATGACCGGGGGAAGGAATGGATCAAACTGGCGATTTGATAGATTGATGGAGGTCATGAAAAACGAGGGTATTTTGGAGAAAAGTTTTGGAGAGGTTTTGGAGAAAGAAAAAAAAGTATATATTACAGCCTCTTAAAAACAGTTATACCTTCTGAGTTCAGAGGCTTATTCATGTCATGGCACGCCTTCAAACAGACTTACCTGGTTAAGTTCTGGTCACCTGTTCCGGCCGTTATCGCGGCAGGCATTCTCTCTACCTACTATTTCGGCATCACCGGCACCTTCTGGGCCGTGACCGGCGAGTTCACCCGCTGGGGTGGTCAATTGCTACAGCTCGCTGGCGTGCATACCGAAGAGTGGGGTTACTTTAAACTCATTCATCTGGACGGCACGCCGCTTACCCGCATCGACGGGATGATGATCATCGGCATGTTCGGCGGCTGTTTCGCGGCGGCGCTGTGGGCAAACAACGTTAAGTTGCGGATGCCTAAAAGCCGCATTCGTATAATGCAGGCGGTAGTCGGCGGTATCATTGCCGGGTTTGGCGCCCGCCTGGCGATGGGCTGTAACCTGGCCGCTTTCTTTACGGGGATTCCTCAGTTTTCGCTTCACGCCTGGTTCTTTGCTGTCGCCACGGCCATCGGCTCTTACTTCGGTGCAAAATTCACCCTGCTACCGCTGTTCCGCATTCCGGTGAAAATGACAAAAGTCAGCGCAGCGTCTCCGTTAACCCAGAAGCCAGACCAGGCGCGTCGCCGTTTCCGCCTCGGTATGCTGATCTTTTTTGCTATGGTCGCCTGGGCGCTTTGCACTGCGATGAATCAGCCCAAACTCGGCCTGGCGATGCTGTTCGGCGTGGGTTTTGGTCTGCTCATTGAACGCGCGCAGATCTGCTTTACCTCCGCGTTTCGCGATATGTGGATCACCGGCCGTACGATGATGGCAAAGGCGATTATCGCCGGGATGGCGGTCAGCGCCATCGGTATCTTCAGCTATGTTCAGCTCGGCGTCGAACCGAAAATCATGTGGGCCGGTCCTAACGCGGTCATTGGCGGCCTGCTGTTCGGCTTCGGGATCGTGCTGGCTGGCGGGTGTGAAACCGGCTGGATGTACCGCGCCGTTGAAGGTCAGGTGCATTACTGGTGGGTGGGCCTGGGAAATGTTATCGGCTCGACGCTCCTGGCGTACTTCTGGGACGAACTGTCCCCGGCGCTTGCCACGAGTTGGGACAAGGTCAACCTGCTGAACATCTTCGGCCCTCTCGGCGGCCTGCTGGTCACCTACGCCCTGCTGCTGGTCGCTTTTTTACTGGTTGTCGCGCAGGAGAAACGCTTCTTCCGTCGCGCGAGTGTTAAAACAGAAACCCAGGAGAATGCTGCATGAAAGAGATCGTGCCCGATTACCGTCTGGATATGGTCGGTGAACCCTGCCCTTATCCGGCTGTTGCCACGCTTGAAGCCCTACCGCAGCTCAAAAAAGGGGAAATTCTGGAAGTGGTCAGCGACTGTCCGCAGTCCATCAACAACATTCCGCTGGATGCGAAAAACCACGGCTACACGGTGCTGGATATCCAGCAGGATGGCCCGACCATTCGCTATTTGATTCAAAAATGATCGCTAAGGGCCTCGCGTGGGGCCTTTATCGTATTGAATTATAAGACATCTTGATCCACGGCAAAAACGCGTTTTTTGACTTAAGTAAAATCTCACTTCCCTTTTGAAGGAGGTTTTCGCGGTTTGATGTATTTACGAGCTTTACTGGTTTTCGCCTTATTGATTCCCTTCCATGCGCTGTCCCTGAATTTCTCTTCTACCTTCCTGCGCCTTAATTGTCCGCAAAGAGGACTTGTCGAGGTCATTCTGCACGTTTATGACCATACCCAGGAACGATGGCACGGCCATTTTGAAACCGGCGCGGGACATAAACGTGCAGGTGATACCGAAATCATCCCGTTTGCCAACGGCGATATTCTCTTTCATTCCCTGTCCAGCGACGCTTTCAGCTATTTATATTATGGGGAAAAGAGCCTGAGGCACTGCGTAAAGCTTGATGAGCGGCCGGTTTATCCGTCGTTTTGAAGTGAGCAAAGCAAACTGGCCACCCTGTGGCCAGTTTGACGGGGATTAGAAACGATAACCCGCAGAGAACATAAACACCCACGGATCCAGGCGAGTATTGATACTTTGCTGCTGACCGCCCGCTTTGAAGCGTACGTCCGTATCAATATCCATGTACCAGACCGAGGCGTTAATCAGCCAGTCGCGGTTAATCAGATAGTCCAGACCGACCTGCCCCGCCATACCCCACGAATCTTTCAGGCTGAGGTCCGTCAGACCGGCCTCTTTACCGGTATCGTTAAACTTCTCGTCGAAGAAAGTGGTGTAGTTCACACCGGCGCCAATATAAGGACGCACCTTGCTGCTGGCATCACCAAAGTACCATTGCGCCATCAGCGTTGGCGGTAAATGGTGAACCGTAGCGATATCACCGGTTGCGCCCAGACCTACGCGATGACGGAACGGCGTTGCAGCCAGAAGCTCAACACCAACGTTTTCCGTCGCCATATAGGTGAACGTTAACCCTAACTGGGTGTTATTACTGACGTTAAAACCGCCCATACCCAGCACGTTATCCGATCCTTCAGTCGGGCGAACCGTAGCCGAACCGGCACGAATAAAGAATTCGCCTGCTTCATGCGCATACGCGCCGCCAGAGAGACTGCTTAATACAAGGGCTGCCACCGCTAATTTTTTCATATCCGCTCCATCGTTGTGGTTTTAATCGCGGATGAGAATATACTTACAAATGAGTAATAAGTGATCTGCTACAGATCACATTAAAACCAGTAACTTAACATTCATTGATCTAGATTAATTTTTTGTTACGCATCCAAAAGCGATAAGATGTTTCCATGTCAATTTTTGGCATTTCACGGTTACAAAATTTTCCCTTTTTCCCCTCTTGCTCTTCCTCTGGCGGCTGGATAATTTATCGCTCTCACAAGTTGATTTGATGCGTTCTTCTTTAGCAGGTGTGCCATGAGTGATATCAACCCGTGCATGACGTGCGGAGCCTGTTGTGCGTATTTTCGAGTCTCTTTCTACTGGGCCGAAGCCAGCGATGGCGGCGGTACCGTTCCGGTTCATCTCACAGAGCCGCTAACGCCCTTTCTGCGCTGCATGAGCGGCACAAACCAAAAGCAGGCCCGCTGCGTGGCGCTACAGGGCGAGCCCGGGGTCTCTACCCGGTGTTCCATCTATGAGGATCGGCCCAGCCCGTGCCGGGAATTTGCCATGTCGGGGGAAGATGGCCAGGTCAACGAAGCCTGCAATCGCGCCCGGGCGCGCGTTGGATTACCGCCGCTTTACAAAGATATGCTTTTCCATACAAGCCTTGATGCTGCCACAGCAGGTGCATCCGGTGTACAATTGCCGGCTAATTAACACCTGCAATACTCAAGGAGAGTGCATGTCTATCACGGCGAAGTCTGTCTACCGTGACACGGGAAACTTTTTCCGCAATCAGTTCATAACCTTTTTACTGATCGCTTTGCTATGTGCCTTTATCACGGTGGTGCTGGGCCATGCCTTCTCACCGAGTGAAGAACAGATTGCCAGCCTGAGCCAGGGCGACCATCTTGCCGGAAGCGTGGGGCTGTTTGAACTGGTGCAAAACATGACGCCGGAACAGCAGCAAATTCTGCTGCGGGCGTCTGCCGCGTCAACTTTTTCAGGCCTGATTGGTAATGCGGTTCTGGCGGGCGGCGTTTTGCTGATGATTCAGCTGGTCTCGGCGGGTCACCGGGTCAGCGCCTTACGGGCGATTGGTGCGAGTGCGCCAGTCTTACCTAAGCTGTTTATCCTGATCTTTTTAACCACCATGCTGGTGCAAATGGGGATTATGCTGGTCGTGGTGCCGGGCGTATTACTGGCTATCGTGCTCTCATTTGCGCCTGTGATGGTGGTGCAGGATAAGATGGGGATTTTTACCGCGATGCGCAGCAGCATCAGACTGGCATGGGCGAATATGCGTCTGGTGGCTCCCGCCGTGATCGGCTGGCTGCTCGCCAAAACGCTCCTGCTGTTGTTTGCACCGAATTTTGCGGTATTAACGCCGAACGTTGGCGCGGTAGTGGCGAATACGCTGAGCAATCTGATTTCAGCGGTACTGCTGGTCTATCTGTTCCGCCTGTATATGTTAATTCGTCAGTAATCCTGAGGCGGGGGCATCGCAGCCTCCC
>NZ_QFXN01000100.1:0-17417 GCF_003144775.1 Enterobacter sp. CGMCC 5087
GTTACTTGATTTTTTACCGCTCGCGGTCTTTTTCGCTGTCTATAAGTTGTATGACATTTTTGCTGCAACAAAAGCGTTAATCGTCGTGACCGCCGTAGTGCTGATCTATAGCTGGATTCGCTATCGCAAAGTCGAAAAAATGGCGCTTATCACGTTCATTTTAGTGGCGGTGTTCGGTGGATTGACCATTGCCTTGCATGATGTTGAATTTATTAAGTGGAAGGTTACCGTTATTTATGCGTTGTTTGCAGCAGCGTTACTGTTCAGTCAATGGTTCATGAAAAAGCCCCTGATCCAGAGCATGCTAGGTAAAGAACTAACGCTGCCGCAGATAGTCTGGTCGCGTCTGAATACCGCCTGGGCAATCTTCTTTATACTTTGCGGTCTCGCTAATATCTATATCGCTTTCTGGCTGCCGCAGGATATCTGGGTCAACTTTAAGGTCTTTGGCCTGACCGCGCTGACGCTTATCTTCACGCTGTTAAGCGGCGTATACATCTATCGTCATATGCCCCAGGATGACAACCACTGATTAACGACTGACCAGACGTCTACGACAGGCGTTCTGGTCTATTCTCTCCGCTGTAAAATCATAGTAGCATCCCGCCTGAAGTCTTCCGTTACGAGTTAAAACAATGACAACAACTAACGCCCCGCAGGGCGAACTGGTTTTACGCACACTGGCAATGCCCGCTGACACCAATGCCAATGGCGATATTTTTGGCGGCTGGCTGATGTCGCAGATGGATATGGGCGGCGCAATTCTGGCAAAAGAGATTGCCCACGGGCGCGTGGTAACTGTGCGAGTGGACGGCATGACCTTCCTGCGCCCGGTTGCGGTGGGAGATGTGGTTTGCTGCTACGCACGCTGCGTCAAACGCGGCAACACCTCTATTTCAATCAACATTGAAGTATGGGTTAAGAAAGTCTCTTCGGAACCCATTGGGCAGCGTTATAAGGCCACCGAAGCGCTGTTTATTTATGTTGCAGTGGATAGTGAGGGTAAACCTCGTCAACTTCCGCAGGCCTGATCGACAGGCAAAAAAAAGCCTCCTTTCGGAGGCTTTTTTTATTCCATCTGCGCCCCGCCGTTCAGGCGGAAAACGATATTGACGATCAATCCGCTGCCCGGCTTGCCTGGCTCATAACGCCATCTGCGCATCGCCGATTTCACTTCGCGCTCAAACATATTAGAAGGCTGAGCGGACAATATTTCCACGTTATCCACGCGGCCATCGGCAGTAACGTCAAATTTAACCCGTACGCGGCCTTCAATACGCAAGGCCTGCGCTCGCGCCGGATACTGAGGCTGGTTGCGACTCAGCGCGCGCGGGCCCGCGGGGGCACTGACTGTCGGCTTAGGCGCTGTCGCGGTGTTATTCATCACCGGACGCGAAGGCGCTGCATTCTCCACCGTCTGGTTCGCGCGCGGTTCAACCGGACGTTCCTCGTGTTTCGGACGCTCCTCGACCTTCTTCACCGGCTTTGGCTTCGGCTTAGGTTTTGGCTTCGGTTCAGGTTTGTGGATCACTACCGGGGCTTCCTTCAGTGGCTCCGGAACGGGCTCGGGTTCTGGCTCAGGCTCTGCCACCGGCTGCGGCGGCGGAGGGGCAACCTGCGGCGGCTCGAGATCCGCTGGCGATACCATCGTCACCGAAATCGGCTGCGCGGGCGCGGGCATTTCAATAACCTGATGAACCGAGGTATACAGCAAACCCGCCACAACGGCACCGTGAATCACGACAGAAAGCAGCGTCGGCCAGGGAAAGCGGCGAGGTAAATCAAGGGTCATCGAAGTCATATTCATCAACGTTAAAAAACCGAACCCTGATTTTAAATGCAAATAGCAATCATATTCAATAAGACACTTTGTTCTGGCGCAACTTTAGCGCCTGAGAGGCCAAAAAAGGCGCATTCAGATCAGGGTATTAACATTGTTTTTATTTTACATTGCAGTCGTTTGCCCTTTCACATAACGTAACTGACACTTTTACCGGTTAAGGAGCTTCGCCGTGTTTTACGTGATTTACTCTGAAGATGTTGCTGATTCGCTCGAAAAACGCCAGTCCGTGCGCCCTGCGCATCTGGCACGTTTGCAGCTACTCCAGGATGAAGGCCGATTACTGACCGCTGGCCCCATGCCCGCAGTAGACAGCAACGATCCGGGTGCTGCCGGTTTTGCTGGTTCCACCGTGATTGCTGAGTTTGAATCTCAGGAAAGCGCTCAGGCATGGGCTGACGCAGATCCGTATGTTGCAGCAGGTGTGTATGCGAAAGTGACGGTCAGACCGTATAAGAAAGTGTTCTGATACCAAAGCGGCTCCGAAAGGAGCCTTTTTCATAGTAGAGGTTACGCGTCTCTGCGCCGGGTAAACTGTTGCTCCGTTATAAGGGTTCCCCACTGATCGCCCTCCCACTCTTTGGCGAGCGTAAATCCAAACGATTCGTATAAACGTCGTGCCGCAGTCAATTTATTGAATGTCCAGAGATGCACGGCAGAAAAACCCACGCTGTCGCAAAAACGCATCGCTTCGGTCAGCAATTTTTTCCCCACGCCGTGTCCCCGACAGCCATCATCAAGAATAAACCAGCGAAGATGGGCTTCACCCGGCGCTAAATCCTCGCCGTCTATCGCCACAGATCCCACTATTCTGCCGTCCATCACCGCCAGCCAGATCTGATTGCATGGCTTATCCAGGCGGTCACTAAATTCTGCAACCCCTGTAGCCACTTTGGCCTCAAAAAAGCGGCCAAAATGATGTTCACGAACGTAATAACTCCCGTGCATTTCCGCTATACGGCCAATCATGCCGGGGATATACCCCTGCACTATCATAAGCTCGTCAGGGTGCGTGTCGTTGCCCTTTTCACGGCACGCCAGAAGCGCGTTGGCATAAAGGGAGAGTCCTTCAGAAATGGTCTGCTGCTGGGCAGGAGCAAGACTCTTTATTGCTGAGACCACGCGCTCGTTGCTAAAGGTATTAATTTTACTGACCGTCTCATGACCTTTCGCGGTCAGCCTGAGACTCTTCGCTCTCGCATCTTCAGCTGAAATAACCTCCTCGAGCTCCCCCGCGGCAATCAGACGAGCCAGCATCCGGCTGACGCTGGACTTTTCCAGGCCCAGCAGTTGCACCAGCTGGCTCGCCGTCATCTCTTTGCGTAGAGCAATTTCGACCAGAGTATGGACGGCCGAAGGCGAGTAATTCGTTGAGGCCAGGGTAGACCCCATAAATCCTAACTCTCGCACCATCAGGCGCGAGGAACGTCGAATAACACTGACTAGTGGAGTTTCGCTGTGCATGTTCTGCCCTCATCGGTTAGTTGCACTATACAACTAACAGTTGAGGTGTTGTCAAACATAATAAAAAGGCTCCCTCAGGAACCTTTCAAACCATCAATGTAGCGACGCTAGCCTCGCCGCAAACCCGACAAACAGCAGCCCTATGAGCCCGTTCCCCAGCTTTGCCAGTTTCTTTTTTGTTTTCAGATAACGCGTGACAAACGTGCCGGAGAAGATCAGGAAGCTCATGTACATAAAGCTTATTAACTCCAGCGTCGTCGCGAGGATCAGGAAAGAAGTGCCGGTGCTCTGTGCATTCACGTCAATGAACTGAACGAAGAACGATACGTAGAACAGAATCGCTTTGGGATTGGTCAGGCTTAACACCAGCGAACGTTTCATGATCATACTGGCCGGTTCAGGGCCGCTCTCATGCGCATTTTTCTGGCGGTTCACCACTGACCAGAGCATTTTGCCGCCCAGCCAGAGCAGATAGAAGGCCCCGAGATAGCGCACGATATTAAACAGTACCGGCGTGGTCTGGATTAATGCCGCGACGCCCGCCCAGGCCAGAAACATCAGCACCGCATCGCCGATAAATACGCCCGTGGCGGCAAGATACCCTTTTTTAACGCCGTGACCGATCCCGGTTTTTAGCACAAACAGGGTATTCGGCCCTGGCACCAGCACGATAAAAAATGCGCCGACAACATACGTCCAGAAATTCAGTACGCCAAACTCCGCAAACACTTCTCCCTCCTTTTGCTAAACACAACAGGAATATCGCTGCAAATACGCTATTCCTAAAAAATCAGACGCTATAAAATCAGCGGGCACCCGTTACGGTGCCCTCATGGTTTCAGATATCCTGGACTGCGAACAGCAACGCATTGCGGTGCCTGGTCAATCCACATTTTCTGATGGCGTGAATACGCATATTGCGGCGGGATTGAGCTTCCAGCCAACGAGCCTTGCGACGACTCACCTGTCGCAACATGCGCCAGCGCCCTACTTCTGTTCTACTGCGCTTCATGTCTACAACTCTTTAACTAACAGAGTCGCCATTATAAACCCAACCCGGCAGCAAACCAGCGCTTTTACCTGGCGTTTTTATTTGCCAGATGAATCCTGATGCGTACACTCATAACAATACGCTTTCAAAAGGATTTTTTTACCTATGACAACCTTCTACACCGTGGTGAGTTGGCTGGTCATTTTGGGATACTGGCTGTTAATCGCGGGTGTGACATTACGCATCCTGATGAAGCGCAGAGCCGTACCCTCTGCCATGGCCTGGCTTCTGATCATTTATATCCTCCCGCTGGTGGGAATTATTGCCTATCTCTCTTTCGGCGAGCTTCATCTGGGTAAACGCCGCGCCGAGCGGGCCCGCGCCATGTGGCCCTCCACCGCGAAGTGGCTGAACGATCTTAAGGCCTGCAAACATATTTTTGCCGAGGAGAACAGCAGCGTCGCCTCCTCACTGTTTAAGCTGTGCGAGCGCCGTCAGGGGATTGGCGGCGTTAAGGGCAATCAACTGCAGCTGCTGACCTCGTCCGACGACGTCATGCAGGCGTTAATCCGCGATATTCAGCTGGCTCGTCATAATATCGAGATGGTTTTTTATATCTGGCAGCCCGGCGGGATGGCTGACCAGGTCGCTGAATCGCTGATGGCCGCAGCGCGGCGCGGCATTCATTGCCGCCTGATGCTCGACTCCGCGGGTAGCGTGGCATTTTTCCGTAGCCCCTGGGCCGGCATGATGCGTAATGCCGGGATTGAAGTGGTTGAAGCGCTGAAGGTGAACCTCCTGCGCGTGTTTCTGCGCCGGATGGATCTCCGCCAGCATCGCAAAATGATCATGATCGATAACTATATTGCCTACACCGGCAGCATGAATATGGTTGACCCGCGCTTCTTCAAACAGGACTCGGGCGTAGGTCAATGGGTTGATTTGATGGCGCGAATGGAGGGGCCGATTGCCACCTCGATGGGCATCGTGTATTCCTGCGACTGGGAGATTGAAACCGGCAAGCGTATCCTGCCGCCACCGCCGGACGGCAATATTATGCCGTTTGAAGAGGCCAGCGGTCACACCATTCATACCATTGCTTCCGGGCCGGGCTTCCCGGAAGACTTAATCCATCAGGCGCTGCTGACGGCAACCTACTCGGCGCGTGAATATCTGATCATGACGACGCCCTACTTTGTCCCCAGCGACGACCTCCTGCACGCGATCTGTACCGCCGCGCAGCGCGGTGTCGATGTGAGCATCATTTTGCCACGCAAAAATGACTCCCTACTGGTGGGCTGGGCCAGCCGGGCATTCTTCAGCGAACTGCTGGCCGCAGGGGTGAAAATTTACCAGTTTGAAGGCGGATTGCTCCACACCAAGAGCGTTCTTGTCGACGGTGAGCTGAGCCTGGTGGGAACGGTCAACCTGGATATGCGCAGCCTGTGGCTAAACTTTGAAATTACGCTGGTCATTGATGATGCAGGCTTTGGCGGCGACCTTGCGGCGGTGCAGGATGATTATATCTCCCGCTCGCGGCTGCTGGATGCCAGACTGTGGGTAAAACGTCCGATGTGGCAGAGAATTGCCGAACGACTGTTTTACTTCTTTAGTCCGTTGCTGTAAAACGTGCCCAACGATGTTAAACAGGTAGTCATCATGGAAATGGATCTGAACAATCGCCTGACCGAAGACGAAACGCTCGAGCAGGCCTATGACATTTTTCTCGAACTGGCGGTTGATAACCTCGATCCCGCAGACGTGATCCTCTTTAATCTGCAGTTCGAAGAGCGCGGCGGCGCTGAATTGTTCGACCCTTCAGAAGACTGGGCTGAGCATGTGGATTTCGACCTGAATCCTGACTTCTTTGCCGAAGTGGTGATTGGGTTGGCCGATGAAGACGGCGGCGAAATTAACGATATTTTCGCCCGCGTCCTGCTCTGTCGGGAGAAAGACCACAAGCTGTGCCATATTCTCTGGCGCGAATAATAAAAAAGGCTGCGATTGCAGCCTTTTTTATTTACTCCGGTAATTCACTGCCGCAGCGGTGACAAAACCGCGCGTCGTGTTCATGTTCGCACTGCTGGCAATGAGGACATTTGCGCTGCTGCTTGCGGCTCTGAAACGCGCTGCTCATGTGTGTGGTAATAAGTCCCGTCGGGATGGCAATAACCGAATAGCCAATCAAAATCAGCACGGACGCCACGATGCGCCCCAGTGGCGTATGGGGCGTAATATCACCGTAACCCACGGTCGTGACGGTCACAATGGCCCAGTAGACGGACGCATTGAGCGTCGTAAAGCCATATTTAGGCCCTTCTATTAAATACATCAGCGCGCCAAAAACAATCATGACGATGGCAATAAACGAGTAGAACAAAATAAGCTGATGGCGGGCGCTGACGATCGCACTCCAGAACACGCGTAATGACGGCATAAAACGCAGTAATTTCAGAATACGTAATACCCGAATCACGCGCATCGCTCGCCAGGCAAAGACATAACTCAGGCTAATCTCCGGCCACAGCCACATAACATAGAGCGGCAGGATGGTGGCTAAATCGATAAATCCCCAGAAGCTGAAAACATATCTGGCCGGGTTGGGCCAGGCTATTACCCGCAGGAGATATTCAGCGGTAAAAACCAGGGTAATCGCCAGCTCAAGCCAGACAAAGATATGCCATTCGTCAAACGTCAGGTGGTATTGCGTCCCGGCACCCGATTCAATAAAGATGACAACCACGCTGAGGAGCGCAAATAAACCGCACAGACCTTCAAAGCGCCTCCCGGAAACCGTTTCAGGATCGAATAAAAAATGATATAGCCGCCGACGGGCTAACGTGAATAAACGCGACACAGTTACCTCGCAAAAAATAAGGGCTGACATCATGTCAGCCCTTGCGATTATAACGGGTCTACTTTCAGGCAGGAAACCGCATGTCGGAAGCTGCCTTCGAGAACCGGTCGCGTTTTAGCACATTCCGGCCCGGCCATCGGGCAGCGCGTGCGGAAGACGCAGCCTGAAGGCGGGTTAATCGGCGAAGGTAATTCCCCTTCCAGAAGCTGGATGGTTTTATTCTTTTCCAGATCCGGATCGGGGATCGGCACCGCGGACATCAGCGCTCTGGTGTATGGGTGCAATGGATTATGGTACACCTCGTCATAGGTGCCCAGCTCCACGGCATGCCCCAGATACATCACCAGCACGCGGTCAGAAATGTGTTTCACCACGGCCAGGTCATGCGCGATGAAGATCAGCGACAGCCCCATTTCGCGCTGCAGCTTCTGCAGCAGGTTAACCACCTGTGCCTGAATGGACACATCCAGTGCGGAAACCGGCTCATCGCAGATAATCAGCTTCGGTTCTAGGATCAGCGCACGGGCAATACCAATACGCTGGCACTGACCGCCGGAGAACTCATGCGGATAGCGGTTGATGAGGTTTGGCAACAGGCCGACTTTCATCATCATCGCCTTCACGCGGTCGCGCACTTCCTGACGAGACATCTTCGGATGATAGGTGCGCAGCGGCTCGGCAATAATCTCGCCGATGGTCATACGCGGGTTTAATGATGCCAGCGGATCCTGGAAAATCATCTGGATATCGCTGCGCACCTCGCGCCACTCGTCGGGCTTCATGCCCAGCAGATCTTTACCCAGCCAGGCCACTTTACCGTCGGTGGCTTTGACCAGACCGATAATGGCTCGCGCAAAGGTCGATTTACCGCAGCCGGACTCTCCCACCACGCCCAGGGTTTCCCCTTCGTACAGGCGCAGCGTGACGCCGTCCACCGCTTTCAGGGTCTTCGGCGGCTGCCAGAACCACTGTTTTCCGTCTTTGATGTCGAAATGCACTTTAAGATCGGCGATTTCGAGCAGCACGTTGCGTTTTTCATCTAATGCGTTCATACCAGCTCCTCCTGCGGCTTAAAGCAGGCGCGCAGACGGCCTGGTGCAAACTCTTCCAGCGGCGGAGCGCTGTTGCAGATTTCCATTGCGTGCGGGCAGCGCGGCTGGAAAGGACAGCCTTTCGGCAGACGCAGCAGGTTTGGCGGGTTGCCCGGAATGGTGAGCAGGGATTCCCCTTCCGCATCAAGACGCGGCACCGCGTTCAGCAGACCAATGGAGTACGGGTGCGCAGGCTGATAGAAGACATCGCGCGCTTTGCCGTATTCCATGGTACGACCGGCGTACATCACCAGCACTTTGTCGCAGATGCCCGCCACAACGCCCAGGTCGTGGGTGATCATGATAATCGCCGTGTTGAACTCGCGCTTCAGCTCGTTCAACAGGGTCATGATTTGCGCCTGAACGGTAACGTCCAGCGCGGTGGTAGGTTCATCGGCAATCAGCAGCTTTGGCCGGCACAGCAGCGCCATCGCAATCATCACGCGCTGACGCATACCGCCAGAAAACTCGTGAGGGAACATGCGCATACGCTTACGCGCTTCCGGCATTTTCACCGCATCCAGCATTTTGACCGACTCTTCAAAAGCTTCCGCTTTGCCCAGGCCTTTGTGCAGCATCAGGACTTCCATCAGCTGCTCGCCTACGCGCATATACGGATTCAGCGAGGTCATGGGATCCTGGAAAATCATCGAGATCTGCTCAGCGCGCAGCTTGTTCAGCTCGTGTTCCGGCAGGTTGAGGATTTCACGACCGTTGAATTTAGCGGAGCCGCCAATCACGCCGTTAGCAGCCAGCAGGCCCATCAGCGCAAAGGCAGTCTGTGATTTTCCGGAACCGGATTCCCCCACGATCCCCAGCGTTTCACCCGCGCGCAGGTTGAAGTTGAGATCGTTGACGGCGGTAACATCCCCGTCCGGCGTTTTAAAGGTCACGCGGAGGTCTTTCACATCCAGCAAAAGGTTATTCTGCTGTTGCGCCTGTGGCGCAGTGGCCGTTTCAATAATTGTCATGACGGCGCTCCTTAACGGTCTTTCGGGTCGAGGGCATCACGCAGGCCATCGCCGATAAAGTTAAAACAAAACAGGGTGACGACCAGGAAACCCGCCGGGTATAACAGCAGCCACGGAGACACTTCCATTGAGTTTGCACCGTCACTCAGCAGCGCGCCCCAGCTGCTCAGAGGCTCTTGTGTGCCGAGACCGAGGAAGCTCAGGAAAGATTCAAACAGGATCATGCTTGGCACCAGCAGTGAGGCATAGACCACCACCACGCCCAGCACGTTAGGAACGATATGGCGAACCACGATATTCCCGGTAGAGACACCGCCAACCTGTGCCGCTTCGATAAACTCTTTGCGTTTGAGGCTCAGCGTCTGGCCGCGGACAATACGCGCCATATCCAGCCAGGAAACCATCCCGATGGCCACAAAGATCAGCAAAATATTCTGACCGAAGAAGGTCACCAGCAGAATGACGAAGAACATGAACGGGAAGGAGTTCAGGATTTCCAGCAGACGCATCATTACCGAGTCTATTTTGCCGCCAAGATAGCCGGACAGTGAGCCGTAGAGCGTCCCCACGATCACCGCCACCAGCGCGGCAGCAATACCGACCATCAGCGAGATACGGCCACCGATAGCGACACGCACCAGCAGATCGCGTCCTGAGGAGTCCGTGCCGAAATAGTGGCCTGATTCCATATCCGGCGCGCTGGACATCATGCCCCAGTCGGTGTCGAAATAGGTAAATTGCGACAGCATCGGCGCCAGGGTCACAAACAGCGCGATAATCACCAGAACAACCAGGCTGGCAACCGCTGCACGGTTGTGCATAAAGCGACGGCGCGCGTCCTGCCAGAGGCTACGACCTTCTACTTCCAGTTTTTCACTGAAGTTTTCCAGCGCCTCGCTGTTTTTCTTACTCAACATCATGGCGTGCTCCAGTTAGTAACGGATTTTCGGGTCGATGACGGCATACAGCACATCGACGATAGCATTAAAGAGAATGGTCAGCGCACCGACGAGAATGGTCAGGCTCAGTACCAGCGAATAATCGCGGTTGAGCGCGCCGTTTACAAACAGCTGACCAATGCCAGGCAGGCCGTAGATTGTTTCGATAACCATCGAGCCGGTGATGATCCCGACAAATGCCGGTCCCATGTAGGAGAGCACGGGCAACAGCGCCGGTTTGAGCGCGTGGCGGAAGATAATCCGACGCATCGGCAGTCCTTTAGCGCGCGCGGTACGAATGAAGTTCGAGTGCAGAACTTCGATCATTGAACCACGGGTGATACGCGCGATGCTGGCGATGTACGCCAGAGATAATGCCACCATCGGCAATATCATGAACTTCAATGCCCCGCCGTTCCAGCCGCCGCCAGGCAGCCACTTCAGCGTAATGGCAAATATCATCACCAGTAATGGCGCGACAACGAAGCTGGGTATCACTACCCCGGTCATTGCCACCCCCATTACGGCATAATCCCATTTGGTATTTTGTCTGAGCGCGGCAATGACGCCTGCGGTGACCCCGAAAACGATGGCCAGAATGAATGCCGCAGCACCCAACTTAGCCGAAACCGGGAAGCTGGACGCGACCAGGTCGTTAACGGAATAGTCTTTATATTTAAATGACGGTCCAAAATCGCCGTGCGCTAGCTGCTTCAGGTAGTTGAAGTACTGGGTGGAGATAGGATCGTTCAAGTGGTATTTCGCTTCGATATTCGCCATAACTTCAGGCGGTAGCGTACGCTCACCGGTAAATGGACTGCCCGGCGCAAGACGCATCATGAAGAAGGAAATCGTGATGAGAATAAATAGTGTTGGAATCGCTTCAAGACAGCGACGTAGGATAAATTTCAACATTGCCCGTACCTTCTGGCGTGTGCCTATATTATGTGACGTTGGTTAGACACCGTGGGGCGAGCACGCCCGCCCCACTCATTGCCATTAATGCTTGATAATATACAAGTTTTTAACGTAGATATTATCCATCGGGTCTTTACCGGTATATCCACCTACCCACGGTTTCACCAGACGGGCGTTAACGTAGTAGTAAACCGGAACGATCGCGGAATCTTTATCCAGCTGCTGCTCGGCCTTAGAGTACAGTTCTGTACGCTGTGCTTCGTCAGTGGTTTTCAGCGTGTCGCCAATCAGCTTGTCGAACGCCGGGCTCTTATAGTGAGCGGTGTTGTTCGAGCTGTCGCTCAGCATGGTATTCAGGAAGGAGGTCGGTTCGTTATAGTCCGCACACCAGCCAGCACGTGCCACATCAAAGGTGCCCTGATGACGGCTGTCGAGGAAGGTTTTCCACTCCTGGTTCTCCAGCTTCACGTTCGCGCCCAGGTTTTTCTTCCAGATCGAAGCGACGGCGATAGCCAGTTTTTTGTGCAGATCGGAAGTGTTGTAGAGCAGGCTGAAGGTCAGCGGCTTATCTGCGGTGTAGCCCGCTTCGGCCAGCAGTTTCTTCGCTTCCGCGTTACGCTGTTCCTGAGTCTGTTTGAACCAGTCTGGCTCGGTCAGTTTTGCACCATCGGTGTATGGAGGGGTATAGCTGTATGCCGGCAGATCGCCCTGGTTTTTCACTTTGTTTACGATGATATCGCGATCCAGAGCCAGCTTCAGCGCAGTACGAACGCGTACGTCGGTGAACGGTGCTTTCTGGTTGTTGATTTCATAGTAGTAGGTGCACAGATACGGATCGACGTGAACTTCTTTAGGGATCTCTTTTTTCAGTTTCTGGAACAGTTCAATCGGCATGTTGTTATAGGTCATGTCGATTTCACCGCTGCGGTAGCGGTTAACGTCAGTCACTTCAGACGAAATTGGCAGGTAGGTCACCTGATTAATGACGGTTTTCGCGTTGTCCCAGTATTGCGGGTTACGCTCAAGCACCATACGCTCGTTGACCACCCAGTCTTTCAGCTTATAGGCACCGTTGGTCACGATATTGGCAGGCTGCGTCCATTTTTCACCAAATTTTTCCACGGCGGATTTTGGTACCGGGGAGACGGACGGGTGAACCAGCAGCTTATAGAAGTACGGAACAGGTTCGCTCAACGTCACTTCAAAGGTATTCGCATCGATCGCTTTTACGCCCAGGTCGGTAACAGGTTTTTTACCCGCGATGATGTCATCAATATTGGCGATGTGGCCATATTGCAGGTAGCTCGCATACGGAGAGGCGGTGGTTGGATTCGCCAGACGCTGCCAGCTATAAACGAAATCTTCGGCCGTGACCGGCGTACCGTCGGACCATTTCGCATCTTTACGCAGATGGAAGGTCCAGACTTTGAAATCTTTGTTTTCCCATTTTTCGGCTACACCCGGCGCCGGGTGGCCGTCTACGTCTGTCACCAGCAGGCCTTCGAACAGGTCGCGGTTAACGTTAGACTCAGGAACACCTTCAATTTTGTGCGGGTCAAGAGACTGAACTTCCGCACCGTTGTTACGCACCAGCGTCTGTTTCTCAGCCAGTTGAACACCTGCAGGAACGTCCGCAGCCATTGCAGCGTTGCCCGCGATTAGCGCAGTTAAAATCCCCGCCGCTACCAGATTTTTTTTTGTGATGATGGACATTGTGTTGGTACTCCACTCATTATAATGACTGGCCTTCGCCAGCTGTGTAATCCCCTGTTGGGGCCTGTACAGCGCAGGAGTTTTTTTTGCTGCTGTCAGGTTCTTCTTTTACTGCTTGCTATCACCGACTTTTTTATTACTGACCGCTCGTATGGCCGTCTTGCGTCGATTCTTTACAGGCCTCCCCTGTTTGAGACCTGCGCTGGATATCTGAGAAGAGAACCATATGAAAATAATTCTCATCTGCTTGTTTTATGCTGCAAAATATTAGGCCGGAAAGTATCAAATGGCGTAAACGCGCGCCAATACATTTTGCAAATTTGTTAAGCAATTCTCTTTTACGGTGAGTACCGCATCGTTGAGGGCAGCCTTGCCGGACATCGAGCATCACTAAAAAAACATGATATTCAATAGGATAGAGAGAGTTTTCTCTACAAGCGCGTCGCTGCGCTATCATCGAGTGATTTTGTACAAAAATTTAACAACTGGTTATTATTTAGCACATTCATCTAAGGGAATGTTGAATTTACTAATATCATTTCGGTTATCTCTCAGCAAGCCCCAGAGTATCATGTGAGTAAAATAACAGATCGATCGAAGGTTTTCTGCGCAGGCGGGTTTGGCGGGAATTAATAACTCATTGAAATACAAGCAATGAACATTATTAGTAGAATTTATTATGATATGTGAGCATTTCAACTTTAGTTATAGGATTTACTGATAATGACGTAAAAAACGGAGCCATGGCTCCGTTCTTTCATACGAAATATCAGTGCAGCAAACCGGGGAAAATGCTTTTAATTCCCGTAACGATGAATTCAATCCCTAACGCCATCAACAGCAGGCCCATGATACGCGTAATGACGTTGATGCCCGTTTGACCCAGCAGGCGCACCAGCCAGGGCGCCATGCGGAATACGCCCCAACAGCAGAGCGCGAAAAGCGCAATGGCGACGGAAAAGCCAATCAGGTGCATCAGGCTATGGTAACGCGTGCCCCAGACAATGGTTGAACTGATGGCGCCAGGGCCAGCCATGAGCGGTAAGGCCAGCGGCACCACGCCAATACTTTCGCGGATGGCAGTTTCTGACTTCTCCTGCTTGTTTTGTTTATCCTCGCCCAGCTTACCGCTGATCATTGACATGGCGATGGTCACGACCAGGATCCCACCCGCTATGCGGAACGAGTCAATCGAAATCCCGAAGAGCTGGAGAATGGCGTCACCCAGGAAAAGGGAGGTGAGCAGGATGATAGCTACTGACAGGTTAGCGGTGAGGTTGGTCTTATTCCTGGCCGCCGCCGTCTGATAACTCGTCATACTAATGAAGACAGGAATGATCCCCACCGGGTTGACCAGGGCAAACAAACCAATAAAAAATTTAAAATACGTTGGAAAATCAAAGAGCGTTTGAATCACGTTTTGCTCCGCTTATACACATGCCCGGGACTGACAATTTGTCATGAGAAATCGCGCTGAAGATACCCTTTTTATTAGCATACTTCACTCGAAATCTGCGGCAAAACGTTACCATTTCAGGATGTTAAATATATGTATAATCAATGACAGCGCCACTTCCATTACTTACGTAATTATTTAACACTTGAAAAATCTCAACGAAATAACCCTGCTGAAAGGTATCAGCTTGGGGGAAAATTGACGCAGATCATGATTTCCGTACTCAGAAGTGAGTAATCTTGGTTACGCCCCCAGGGAGATCACCTGACAAAAAGGGATGATGCTAAGGTAAGGCTCTTTTAGTAAATTAGTGTGCTGACGCATAAAGTAACTCTTTGTTTTACTTTGTGTTACGCAAGTCGTATCGGCTCTGTCTATACTGTGTGACGTATCGAGCGCTGGTTTACTAAAAGAGTTTAAACATTATCAGGAGAGCATTATGGCTGTTACTAATATCGCTGAACTGAACGCCCTCGTCGAGCGCGTTAAAAAAGCCCAGCGTGAATATGCCAATTTCACCCAAGAACAGGTTGATAAAATCTTCCGCGCGGCCGCACTGGCTGCTGCAGATGCTCGAATCCCTCTCGCTAAAATGGCCGTCGCCGAATCCGGCATGGGTATCGTGGAAGATAAAGTGATTAAAAACCACTTTGCTTCCGAGTATATCTACAACGCCTATAAAGATGAGAAAACCTGTGGCGTGCTGTCCGAAGACGACACCTTCGGTACCATCACCATCGCTGAACCTATCGGCATCATCTGCGGTATTGTTCCGACCACTAACCCAACGTCTACTGCAATCTTCAAATCACTGATTAGCCTGAAGACCCGTAACGCAATCATCTTCTCTCCACACCCACGTGCGAAAGACGCGACTAACAAAGCTGCAGATATCGTCCTGCAAGCGGCTATCGCAGCGGGTGCACCAAAAGACCTGATCGGCTGGATCGACCAACCTTCCGTTGAGCTCTCCAATGCGCTGATGCATCACCCGGACATTAACCTGATTCTGGCGACCGGTGGTCCAGGCATGGTTAAAGCCGCATACAGCTCCGGTAAACCTGCTATCGGCGTGGGCGCGGGTAACACCCCTGTTGTTATCGATGAAACCGCTGATATCAAACGTGCCGTTGCGTCTGTGCTGATGTCTAAAACCTTCGATAACGGCGTGATCTGTGCATCTGAACAGTCTGTTGTGGTCGTGGATTCCGTATATGACGCGGTTCGCGAACGTTTCGCCAGCCACGGCGGCTACCTGCTGCAGGGCAAAGAGCTGAAAGCGGTTCAGGACATTATCCTGAAAAATGGCGCGCTGAACGCCGCTATCGTGGGTCAGCCAGCCTACAAAATTGCTGAGCTCGCAGGCTTTACCGTTCCGGCAACAACCAAAATCCTGATCGGTGAAGTGAAAGTTGTTGATGAAAGCGAGCCGTTTGCTCACGAAAAACTGTCTCCAACGCTTGCCATGTACCGTGCGAAAGATTTCGAAGACGCGGTAGAGAAAGCCGAGAAACTGGTTGCCATGGGCGGTATCGGTCACACTTCTTGTCTGTACACCGACCAGGACAACCAGCCAGAACGCGTTGCCCACTTCGGTCAGATGATGAAAACTGCACGTATCCTGATTAACACCCCTGCTTCTCAGGGTGGTATCGGTGATCTGTACAACTTTAAACTCGCACCTTCCCTGACTCTGGGTTGTGGTTCCTGGGGTGGTAACTCCATCTCTGAAAACGTTGGTCCAAAACACCTGATCAACAAGAAAACCGTTGCTAAGCGAGCTGAAAACATGTTGTGGCACAAACTTCCGAAATCTATCTACTTCCGCCGTGGCTCACTGCCAATCGCGCTGGATGAAGTGATTACTGATGGCCACAAACGTGCGCTCATCGTGACTGACCGTTTCCTGTTCAACAACGGCTACGCTGACCAGATCACCTCTGTACTGAAAGCGGCTGGCGTTGAAACTGAAGTGTTCTTTGAAGTTGAAGCTGACCCTACCCTGAGCGTTGTGCGTAAAGGTGCTGAACTGGCTAACTCCTTCAAACCAGATGTGATTATCGCACTGGGCGGTGGTTCCCCAATGGACGCCGCGAAAATCATGTGGGTCATGTACGAGCATCCTGAAACCCACTTCGAAGAACTGGCGCTGCGCTTTATGGACATCCGTAAACGTATCTACAAGTTCCCGAAAATGGGCGTAAAAGCGAAAATGATCGCGGTAACCACCACTTCCGGTACCGGTTCAGAAGTTACGCCATTCGCAGTAGTAACGGACGATGCAACAGGTCAGAAATATCCACTGGCTGACTATGCACTGACCCCAGACATGGCTATTGTTGATGCGAACCTGGTCATGGATATGCCGAAATCACTGTGTGCGTTCGGTGGTCTGGATGCGGTAACTCACGCCCTGGAAGCTTACGTTTCTGTACTGGCATCTGAATTCTCTGACGGTCAGGCTCTGCAGGCTCTGAAACTGCTGAAAGAAAACCTGCCAGCGTCCTATAACGAAGGGTCTAAAAACCCGGTAGCACGTGAACGCGTTCATAGTGCAGCAACCATCGCCGGTATCGCGTTTGCGAACGCCTTCCTGGGTGTTTGCCACTCTATGGCGCACAAGCTGGGTTCACAGTTCCACATTCCTCACGGTCTGGCGAACGCCCTGTTGATCAGCAACGTTATCCGTTATAACGCTAACGACAACCCAACCAAGCAGACTGCTTTCAGCCAGTACGACCGTCCGCAAGCGCGTCGTCGTTACGCTGAAATCGCAGACCACCTTGGTCTGAGTGCACCGGGTGACCGCACTGCTGCGAAGATTGAGAAACTGCTGGCATGGCTGGAAAGCCTGAAAGCTGAGCTGGGTATTCCAAAATCTATCCGTGAAGCAGGCGTTCAGGAAGCTGACTTCCTCGCTCATGTAGATAAGCTGTCTGAAGATGCATTCGATGACCAGTGTACTGGTGCTAACCCGCGCTACCCACTGATCTCCGAGCTGAAACAGATTCTGCTGGATACCTTCTACGGTCGTGAGTTCAAAGAAGGTGACGTTGCCGCTGTGAAAACAGAAGTTCCTGTCATCAAAGCTGACAAGAAAGCGAAGAAAAGCGCTTAATTGAAAGCATAAGAAAAAACCCGCCTTTATGGCGGGGGTTTTTTTTTTTTTTAAAAAAAA
>NZ_QFXN01000101.1:0-6573 GCF_003144775.1 Enterobacter sp. CGMCC 5087
TGCTGAATCGCCGTCAGCGAGCCTACAGACAACGCTTCTTTATAATGCTTACGACAGACTGAAACGTAGCGTTCATTACCGCCTATAACCACCTGCTCGCCATCTGCATAAGGTTTTCCGGCCTGGTCGAGACGAAGCACCATGCTGGCTTTGCGACCGCAGAAGCAGATTGTTTTCAATTCGACAAGCTTATCCGACCAGGCGAGCAAGTACTGGCTACCGGCAAAGAGCTCACCGCGGAAATCCGTACGCAGGCCGTAACACAGCACGGGAATATCAAGCTCATCGACCACCTCTGAAAGAGCATGAACCTGTTCACGCGTCAGAAACTGGCTCTCATCTACCAGAACACAGTGAATGGGCTGCAAAGCATGTTCTGTACGAATGTCCTCAAACAGATCGGTTTTCGGGTTAAACAGTCTGGCAGGCGACGAGAGCCCTATTCTTGAGCTCACCTTCCCTGCGCCAAAGCGATCGTCAATTTCAGCCGTATAAACAACGGTACGCATCCCACGCTCCTGGTAATTGTACGAGGATTGCAGCAACGCGGTGGATTTCCCGGCATTCATTGCCGAATAGTAGAAATAAAGTTGTGCCATTGGCCGTAAAACCCTAATCAATGTGTAATATTCCCGATGATTCATTGTACCATAATTTGTCAGGTCATCAGCGATGCAGCACACAGAGGAAGCGTTTCAGCGCAGAGTTCACACCTTCTTTTCATGAAAATAGCCCGTTAAAACATGAAGTAAACTCCTTCTGCCCGGCCAATATGTTATATGTTTAGCCAAACATAACACTGCTTTTTATAGTGGAATCCCCGTTCTTTAAAATTCACTATTTATTAACTATTACGGTCTTAACATCACGCAGGGGAACTAATACAAAAGGCTGATATTTTTCCGCCGCAACTATAATTCCTGCGGTAAATGTCACAAAAAAAAGATGCAATCGACCGGGTCCAGCCGGGTTAGCTGATAACAAACGAGACTGTTGGGTGATGAAATTTAAGTTAGCGTAATTAATAATAGCGGCATTATTTAGTATTTTTTGAATTCCTTACATTCCTGGCTATTGCACAACTGAATTTATGGCTCTATTATTAGGTCAACAAACCACCCCCCATTATAAGTTTGAGATTACTACAATGAGCGAAGCACTTAAAATTCTGAACAACATCCGTACTCTTCGTGCGCAGGCAAGAGAATGCACCCTCGAAACGCTTGAAGAAATGCTGGAAAAATTAGAAGTTGTAGTTAATGAACGTCGTGAAGAAGAAAGCGCAGCTGCTGCTGAAATCGAAGAACGTACTCGTAAACTGCAGCAATATCGTGAAATGCTGATTGCTGATGGTATCGATCCAAATGAATTGCTGAACAGCATGGCTGCAGCTAAAACCGGTACTAAAGCCAAGCGTGCTGCTCGTCCTGCTAAATATAGCTACGTTGACGAGAACGGCGAAACTAAAACCTGGACTGGCCAGGGCCGCACTCCTGCTGTTATCAAGAAAGCCATGGACGAACAAGGTAAACAGCTGGACGACTTCCTGATCAAGGATTAATCCAACCGTATTCAGAAAAATCCCGCGTAATGCGGGATTTTTTTTAACCTAAATTTGTCGCAAACATCCCCTTACACTCTGTCATAAAGCATTATTTGGCAATTTTAATAACTGTACTTAGAGACAGGTTTCAGAAGTGTTTAGGGCATAAAAAAACCGGTGGGCAGCGCCTCACCGGTTTCGGACATATGTAACCGTGGCTTATTTCTTAATACCTACGCTCTCTTTGAGCCAGGTTTTAAATTCTTCACCAAGAGTATTGTGGCGAATACCATATTCAACGAACGCCTGCATATAACCAAGCTTATTACCGCAGTCATGGCTCTTACCTTTCATATGGTAAGCCTCAACGGTCTCTTTCTCGATCAGCATATCAATCGCATCCGTCAGCTGAATCTCATCACCCGCTCCTGGAGGCGTTTTCGCCAGCAGAGGCCAGATTTCAGCGCTCAGGACATAGCGACCTACAACGGCCAGGTTTGAAGGCGCTACGTCGGCTTTAGGCTTCTCTACCACGCCAACCATTGGCACGCTTTCGCCCGGTTCAAGGTTAACGCCTTTGCAGTCAACCACACCGTATGCCGTCACGTCTTCAACAGGCTCAACCATGATCTGGCTGCTGCCGGTTTCGTCGAAACGTTTGATCATCTCAGCAAGGTTATCCTGAGAAAGATCGGATTCGTATTCGTCCAGAATTACGTCAGGCAGAATTACCGCTACAGGCTCATCACCTACAACAGGATGTGCGCACATAACAGCGTGGCCCAGACCTTTAGCCAGGCCCTGACGAACCTGCATAATGGTAACGTGTGGCGGGCAAATAGACTGAACTTCTTCTAACAGCTGACGCTTAACACGCTTTTCCAGCATGGCTTCAAGTTCAAAGCTTGTATCGAAATGGTTTTCGATAGAGTTTTTTGATGAATGCGTAACCAGCACAATTTCAGTGATGCCGGCTGCGATACATTCATTAACGACATACTGGATTAATGGCTTATCAACCAGAGGCAGCATCTCTTTAGGAATTGCCTTAGTTGCTGGTAACATCCTGGTCCCCAATCCCGCTACCGGGATGACGGCCTTTCTGACTTTCGAATTTAGGGCAGCCATTCAAATTCTCCTGAGCTGTTCAAGTTTTGAACTTTTATGCAATAAATAACGCGTTGAGTATATCAGCCTCGCCCCGCAGTTCGGGTCTGAAAAGAACGCGTTGCCGATCAATTAGGATAAATACGCATGAAACTGGGCAGCGATAGTAGCACTCCCCGTAAAACACAGGTAAAGCAATCTTAAAATTAAGATCCAATTGCTTATTCCGTGGACAACATTAAGCGCAGCCGTCCCCCGGCGCCCCAAATTTGGCACTGCCAGGAGGAACAGCGGTGGCTAATTTGATTAAGATACGCCGTACCCAATGTCCCAAGCGGCACACCGTTACTCACCTCAATATGATGTTCACCGGTATTCAGTGAAGCGTTGAGACCCGCTGAGACGAGGATCAGATTCTTTAAACCGCTGTGGTAATAACCGACCAGCAGCGGGAACTGTCCGGGCAAATTAGCCTGACGAAAAAGCTGGTTTACCTGTTTAAGCAAACTGCCTAACTCCGGCAGCCGTTGTCCCTGATGCGATAACTGTTCCTGCAGCAAACCATTAAATAGCGCGCGAAGAAGCAACGCGGCTAATACGCCATTATCCCCCGCACGGGTGACATCCAGAGAATAAAACGCAAGGTCGGAATCAGATAATGGTGCGATATCCAGCACCAGTCCCGGCTGGTCAGCCGCCACCAGCTGGCGATAATTTACGCGGCAGTGCGAAATAGTTTGCTGTACGGGCGGCTGAAGTTCTTGCAACAGTTTCGCCGCAGCAGGAGGATCACTCACCAGTGCATCCCAGTCCTGGAAAAGACGCTCCTCTTCCTCTACCCGGGAATTAAACATATTCGGATAAAGGCACGCTAAGACCGTTTCTCGCAGCCGGTTCAGATCCTTGACCGGCTTAAGCAGAATATCCTGGACGCCAAGACGCAATGCTTTGGCGATATCCGCCATATTCTCTGTGGCAGAGATCACCAGAATCGGCGTCTGGTTGCCTTCGTTACGCAGATGTTCAACCAGCTTCAGCCCATTCATGCGCGGCATCTCAATGTCGCAAATCATCAAATCGGGCGTAATGCTGATCATTTTTTCCAGGGCGTCGATACCATCTTCAGCGAGTGAAGTGATTGCTCCCAGCGAGGATAACCACGAATCCAGTAGCGATCGGAAAACGGGCTCGTCTTCTACAATCAAAATGTGTTTTCCGGCCAATGGCTGCGTCATGGTTCCTCCCCTGGCTGACAGTAACTAAATAGTGGCATGCGATCGGCACTATCGCCTGTCAGATTTTGCTGAAGTAGTCAAAAAAAGGTGCTTAACGTGCTGTTTGCACAAAAGGCAACAATTCGTCCATTTTCTTTTCGACGGCTAACGAGCCCGCTGCGATGGCGGCCTCAGCCCGATGGAAATCAAGAGTAGAGATTTGCGGACAGTAAGGCTGAATAAGAATATCTGGCGGATCGCCTGCCATACGATTGCGCTTAAGGCGGTTCTCCAGAACCTGGATTGACGTGGTCATGATTTCTATCGCCGTCGGCGCGGCAACCGAGCGTCGCGCGGCCATGCGCCCGATTCTGCCGCGCAGGCGCTCATGCCAGGCCAGTTTCTCGCCCTCGGCATCTTCGCTCTGGAGATTGACCGGCATGAGGTCCTGTTGCATCAGGTGGGCGTCGTGCTGCAGGTCGACGGCAATCACGATATCCGCCCCCATTGCACGGGTCAGAGAGATGGGAACCGGGTTCACGACGCCACCGTCGACAAGCCAGTAACCGTTGTGTGGAACAGGCGCCATGAGCCCCGGCATGCTGCAGGAGGCGCGCACGGCAAGATGGATATCCCCTTCGGTTAGCCAAAGCTCGCGTCCCGTGCTGAGGTTCGTCGCGACGGCGCCGAAGGGCATCTGACAATCAGTAAAGTCTTCGAGAGGCATAACCTGGCGGAACTGGTTAAAGACGCGTTCGCCGCGCAACAGCCCACCCCGCTGCCACGAAAGGTCCATCAGACGCAGGACGTCCCAGTAACTGAAGGAACGCACCCAAGTCTCGAGTTCAGGAAGCTTCCCGCACGCGTAAGCGGAGCCGACAAGCGATCCTATTGAACAACCTGCGACAATATCTACGTTAATGCCCATCTTGTTTAAGGCATTAATCACGCCGATGTGTGACCATCCCCGGGCTGCACCTGAGCCCAGCGCCAGTCCAATTTTAACCTTTCTCATTAGCCCTGTTTTACTTCCCCCTGGATTCCTGACATAGCGTCAACGCAACAGCTCAGTTAACATAGTGCTACCCGAAGCGTTTTACGCCTTTATTATTTGTTCCAGGAAGAGAATCGTGTCTCAACTCTGCCCTTGTGGTAGCGCTCTGGAGTATAGCCTATGTTGCCAGCGATATCTGTCTGGCGATCAGGTTGCACCAGACCCGTCACACCTCATGCGTTCACGTTACACTGCTTTTGTGATCAAAGACGCAGACTACCTGATTAAAACCTGGCATCCCTCCTGCCACGCTGACGAATTCAGACAGGACATCGAAGCCGGCTTCGCGAACACGCAGTGGCTCGGCCTCACTGTCTATGAATCCTCAACGGGCAGTCATGTGGATGAAGGCTACGTCAGCTTTGTTGCTCGTTTTACCGAGAATAATAAACCTGGTGCCATTATCGAGCGTTCCCGGTTCTTAAAGGAAAGCGGGCAGTGGTATTATATTGACGGAACACGCCCGCAATTTGGTCGTAACGATCCCTGCCCGTGTGGTTCAGGTAAAAAATTTAAAAAGTGTTGCGGGCAGTAATGCCTGATAACCCAGACTTCGCAAATACAAACAGGATTTCCCGGCGATGCAATCATTACAACGTAAAGTTCTGCGCACTATCTGTCCCGATCAAAAAGGACTGATCGCACGAATTACCAACATTTGCTACAAACATGAACTGAATATCGTGCAGAACAACGAGTTCGTTGACCACCGTACCGGCCGCTTCTTTATGCGTACCGAACTCGAAGGTATTTTCAACGATACTACCCTGCTTGCCGATCTCGACAGCGCGCTTCCGGAAGGTTCCGTGCGCGAACTGACCCCAGCCGGTCGACGCCGCATCGTGATCCTGGTGACTAAAGAAGCACACTGTCTGGGCGACCTGCTGATGAAAGCAAACTACGGTGGTCTGGACGTGGAAATAGCTGCCGTTATTGGCAACCATGAGACGCTGCGCACGCTGGTCGAGCGTTTTGATATTCCGTTCGAGCTGGTTAGCCACGAAGGCCATACCCGTGAAGAACACGACGATCTGATGGCCCAGGCCATTGAAGCGCATAACCCGGACTACGTGGTGCTGGCGAAATACATGCGCGTGTTAACGCCATCCTTCGTGGCGCGTTTCCCGAACAAGATCATCAACATTCACCACTCGTTCCTGCCAGCCTTTATTGGCGCGCGTCCCTACCACCAGGCGTACGAGCGCGGCGTGAAGATCATCGGTGCAACCGCACACTACGTGAATGACAACCTGGACGAAGGTCCAATCATCATGCAGGACGTGATTCACGTGGACCACACCTACACGGCCGAGGACATGATGCGTGCAGGGCGTGACGTTGAGAAGAACGTGCTGAGCCGTGCGCTGTATCAGGTACTGGCGCAGCGTGTCTTTGTCTACGGCAACAGAACCATCATTCTTTAATCTTTCGGAAAATGAATTGATTAGCTTTGCGCCTTTACGGATAAAAAGCAGGCAAACAGCTTCATTTCCCTAAAGGAATGCTTTACAGGGGCGCCTCATTTGATATGATGCGCCCCGCTTCCAGCAGGAAGCAGGCCAGTAAAAAGTATTACCCCGTGGTGGGGTTCCCGAGCGGCCAAAGGGAGCAGACTGTAAATCTGCCGTCATCGACTTCGAAGGTTCGAATCCTTC
>NZ_QFXN01000102.1:0-34284 GCF_003144775.1 Enterobacter sp. CGMCC 5087
ACTTTCAAATGACTCTGAATCTCCTTTTTGCACCAGGCATCATGCATTTCCGTAATGGGGAAGGATGAGAAGCTTCGATTAAGGTTCGATTCGAGCGTAGCGAGAAAGCGTTGCCGCAGGCAACGACCCGAAGGGCGAGGCGCAACGCGCCGAGTAATCCTTCCCCAACATAAAAACCGAATCCGTCGTTGTAGGCCGGGTAAGGCGCAGCCGCCACCCGGCGACAGAAACCTACATCGGCGGCAAACGACGCTTCACCGGCGAACTTTTCACAATCGACGTATTACACTGTGCATGCTCTGCCAGGCCGTCCAGCAACGTATCCAGTTGCTCTATCGATCGCACCACCAGCCTAATCACAAAGCAATCTTCCCCGGTGACTTTGTCGCTCTCAATACATTCCGGCATCGCCTGAATGTATTTATCCACCTTATGCAACAACCCCGGCAAAGGCCGCACGCGCACCAGCGCCTGCAGCGTATACCCCAGCGCCGCCAGATTCACCCGTGCGCCATACCCCTGAATCACACCCCGCTCTTCCAGCCTCTTCAGGCGTTCTGCCGTGCTGGGGGAAGTCAGACCAATGCGTCCGCTGAGCACCTTCAAAGACATGCGCGCATCTTCGACCAGACAGGCTAAAATTTGACGGTCGATATCATCGAGAAGGTATTCCATCCTTTTCACCTAATTTTAAAAAGCCACCACTGCATTTCACCTTATCTCATCCCTGTAAAACCCGACAGTGATTTTCGACAATAGCGTCATACAATCAGGAGGTGGATGATGCGTGATTTCCATAAAGGCGTCTGGCAAATGAGCCTGGCGATGTTAATTTCCGGCTCTATCGGTGCGTTTGTTTTACTCAGCGGTCTGCCGGTGACGGAAGTGGTGTTCTGGCGCTGTCTTATCGGGGCAATGGCGCTTTTTATTTTTATCCGAATACGTCAAAAGCCCTTTAGTCCCCTCACCCGCACCACGCTGCTGCTGGCCATTCTCGGTGGCGTAGCGCTCGTGGTGAACTGGCTGCTGCTCTTCGCAGCCTATGAGCGGATCTCCATTGGTCTTTCGACGGTGGTCTATAACACCCAGCCGTTTATGCTGGTCTTAATGGGGATGTTTTTAGGTGAGCGCGTTAGCCTGGTGAAATGGGGCTGGCTGTTCCTCGCCTTCGGCGGCGTGGTGATCTTGCTCTCCAGCGAGTTGACCGGCGCGCACGGCAGTGAATGGCTCGCCGGAATCGGCCTGGCGATGGCCGCGGCTTTCTTCTATGCGGTCACGGCCATTATTGCCCGCAAGCTCAGATCCGTTGCGCCGCAGCATATTGCCTTTATCCAGGTGCTGACGGGCGTCGTGATGCTTTTGCCGTTTGCCAGCATGCCGTCATTTTCAGGTGATTTTCCCTGGCCTATCCTGCTGACGCTGGGCATCGTCCATACCGGCATTATGTACCAGCTGCTCTACAGCGCAATTCAGAAGTTGCCTACGCCCATTACCGGCTCCCTGTCGTTTATCTATCCGGTGGTGGCGATCGTTGTCGATAATCTGGTGTTCGGACACTCGCTGAACCTGACGCAGCTCGCGGGCGGCGCGCTGATCCTGTTTGCTGCAGCGGGCAACAACCTGGGCTGGGGCGAAAAAAAACCCCGCGAGTGCGGGGTTGGTATCAAAACGGCGAATTAGCGACGGGCGCGCACAATCTGGTATTTGCGCGTCAGGTACTCCACCGGCGCGCTCCAGATATGCACCAGACGAGAGAACGGGAACAGCACAAACAGCGTCATCCCCAGCACCAGGTGAACGCGGAAGATAAAGGCCACGCCGTCCAGGTGCGCGGAGGCTCCGCCGTGGAAGGTCACTACGGACTGCGCCCAGCCGACCAGCTTCATCATTTCGCTGCCGTCCATGTGCTGCGCCGAGAACGGAATGGTTAGCAGGCCCAGCGCGCACTGCACCATCAGCAGGGAGAGGATCAGGATGTCCGCTGCGGTCGTAGTTGCACGCACGCGCGGGCTGAACAGGCGACGTTTCAGCAGCAGCAGGCCACCGACCAGAGTCATCACGCCGCAGGCACCGCCGGCGATCATCGCCATCTTCTGCTTCACCTCAATCGGCAGCCACGCTTCATACATCCAGTGCGGCGTCAGCATCCCCAGGAAGTGACCGGCAAAAATCCCCAGAATACCGATGTGGAACAGGTTAGAGCCCACATGCATCCCTTTGCGATCCAGCATCTGGCTGGAGGCCGCACGCCAGGTGTACTGGCCGTAGTCGTAACGCAGCCAGCTTCCCACCAGGAACACGGTGCCCGCGATATACGGGTAAATGTCAAAGAAGAACATATTCAGGAAGTGCATTAGTGCCGTCCTCCGTTAGAGATATTCAAATATTGCGGGGCAACCGCGCCGGCAAAACGACGCTGGTGAGCGGAGATTTCAGACTCGCCGCAGTTCTGGTCAGCAAAGAATTTCACCTGCTCTTCTTCCCAGACCGCATCCAGCGCTTGTGGCGTATCATCGCGGGCTTCATCCGCGATTTTCTCCGCCACTTTTTCACTGTCGACCGCGGCGTTGGCCAGCTTCACCAGCAGATCGAACAGCATCGCATAGCGGCTCTCCCGCTGCTGAAGACGCGCACCGAGCAGCGCCAGGATCGGCGCGATGTCCTGCAGACCGCCCAGCGCCTCTTCTTTCGGCAGCTGCGCCAGGTACTCCAGATACAGCGGGAGATGATCCGGCAGCTCGCGGCTGTCGAGCTGCAGGCCGTGCTGTTCATACTGGGCCATCAGATCCACCATCGCCTGACCGCGGTCACGGGATTCACCGTGAACGTGTTCAAACAGCAGCAGGGACGTTGCACGACCCCGGTCAAACAGCTGGCTGTAGTCCGACTGGGCATCCAGAAGGTCGCGCGCCAGCAGGTCGCGGAGGAAAACACCCAACTTCTGGGCATCGTCCTTATCCAGGTTTTCAGATGACGCGAGTGCATCAAAGAGTTCCTGCTGATGCTGCGCAAGCGCAGCATCCGGGTACTCGAGCAGACGCGAAACAATGACGAGTTCAATCATTGGTGCGGCTCCGTTTTGCTGGTCACATCCATAGCATCGATGCGGCGGCTGTTGAACAGGTTGAATTTGCTGTCTGACCCGTGGCAGCCGTCGCCAAAGGTAAAGCCACAGCCATTTTTTTCCGGGAAGGCTTCGCGGGCCAGCTCGCGGTGGCTGCTCGGCACCACGAAACGGTCTTCGTAGTTAGCGATCGCCAGATAGCGGTACATCTCCTGCGCCTGCGCTTCGGTCAGACCGACCTCTTCCAGCGCGCGGGTATCGGTTACGCCATCCACGGTTTCGGCACGCTTGAAGTGGCGCATCGCCAGCATACGCTTCAGCGCCAGCAGTACCGGCTGGGTATCACCTGCGGTCAGCAGGTTTGCCAGATACTGAACCGGGATACGCAGGCTCTCCACGTCCGGCAGGATACCGTTGCTGCCCAGCTCACCCGCGTCAGCCGCGGACTGAATCGGCGACAGCGGCGGCACGTACCAGACCATCGGCAGCGTGCGGTATTCCGGGTGCAGCGGCAGCGCCAGCTTCCAGTCCATCGCCATTTTGTACACCGGCGACTGCTGCGCGGCGTCAATCACGCTCTGCGGAATGCCGTCCTTCAGCGCCTGCTCAATCACCTTCGGATCGTTCGGATCGAGGAACACGTCCAGCTGACGCTGATACAGATCTTTCTCGTTCTCGGTGCTGGCGGCGTTTTCAATCGCGTCCGCGTCGTACAGCAGCACGCCGAGGTAGCGAATACGGCCTACGCAGCTTTCTGAGCAGACGGTTGGCATCCCGGCTTCAATACGCGGGTAGCAGAAGATGCACTTCTCGGATTTGCCGCTCTTCCAGTTGAAGTAGATCTTTTTGTACGGGCAGCCGGTGATGCACATACGCCAGCCGCGGCACTTGTCCTGGTCAATCAGCACGATGCCGTCTTCTTCACGCTTGTAGATGGCGCCGCTCGGGCAGGTCGCCACGCACGCCGGGTTGAGGCAGTGCTCGCACAGGCGCGGCAGATACATCATGAAGGTATTTTCGAACTGGCCGTACATCGCCTTCTGCATGTTCTCGAAGTTCTGGTCTTTGGCGCGTTTCTCGAACTCGCCGCCCAGAATCTCTTCCCAGTTTGGACCGCTGGTAATTTTGTCCATGCGCTGACCGGTGATCAGCGAGCGAGGACGGGCGATCGGCTGGTGTTTACCTTCTGGCGCGTTGTGCAGGTTCTGGTAGTCGTAATCAAACGGCTCGTAGTAATCGTCGATTCCCGGCAGGTGCGGGTTAGCGAAGATTTTTCCCAGAAGCCAAGCGCGGTTACCCATGCGCGGCTGCAGCTTGCCGTTGATTTTACGGATCCAGCCGCCCTTCCACTTCTCCTGGTTTTCCCAGTCGGTCGGGAAGCCGGTGCCAGGCTTGCTTTCGACGTTGTTGAACCAGGCGTACTCCATACCTTCGCGGCTGGTCCAGACGTTTTTACAGGTGACCGAGCAGGTATGGCAGCCGATGCATTTATCCAGATTCAGCACCATGCCGACTTGTGAACGAATTTTCATTTTACGCTCTCCTGTACCTGGTCATTACCTTCGCCGTCTAACCAGTTAATATTCTTCATCTTACGTACCACCACGAACTCATCGCGGTTCGATCCTACGGTGCCGTAGTAGTTAAAGCCGTAGGCCAGCTGCGCATAGCCACCGATCATGTGGGTCGGCTTCGGCGTAATGCGGGTCACGGAGTTGTGGATCCCGCCGCGCTGCTCGGTGATCTCTGACCCCGGCAGGTTAACGATACGTTCCTGCGCGTGGTACATCATGGTCATCCCGGCCGGTACGCGCTGGCTCACCACCGCACGCGCCGTCAGGGCACCGTTACTGTTGAACACTTCGATCCAGTCGTTATCTTCAATACCCAGATCTTTGGCATCCGTTTCGCTCATCCAGACAATCGGACCGCCGCGTGACAGGGTCAGCATCAGCAGGTTGTCGCTGTAGGTGGAGTGAATACCCCACTTCTGGTGCGGCGTCAGGAAGTTCAGCGCCTTCTCAGGGTTACCGTTCGATTTCGCCCCCATCACGGCTTTCACGGAGCGGGTGTCGATTGGCGGACGGTAGACCAGCAGGCTTTCACCGAAGTCGCGCATCCACTGGTGATCCTGATACAGCGACTGGCGGCCTGACAGGGTACGCCATGGGATCAGCTCGTGAACATTGGTATAGCCCGCGTTATAGGACACATGCTCATCTTCCAGGCCTGACCAGGTCGGGCTGGATATAATCTTGCGCGGCTGGGCCTGAATATCGCGGAAGCGGATTTTCTCTTCCTCTTTATTCTTCGCCAGGTGCGTGTGATCGCGTCCGGTAAACTCGCTCAGTGCCGCCCAGGCTTTCACCGCGACGTGGCCGTTGGTTTCCGGGGCCAGGGTCAGGATCATCTCTGCCGCATCAATCGCCGTGTTCAGCATAGGCTGGCCTTTCGCCGGGCCGTCCGCTTTGGTGTAGTTGAGCTTGCGCAGCAGATCCATTTCGCTCTGGGTGTTCCAGGCGATCCCCTTCCCACCGTTACCGATTTTCTCCATCAGCGGGCCGATAGAGGTAAAGCGCTCGTAGGTTGCCGGGTAGTCGCGTTCAACCGGAATAATGTGCGGCGCGGTTACGCCCGGGATCAGGTCGCATTCCCCTTTTTTCCAGTCCTTCACTTCCAGCGGCTGCGCCAGCTCGGCGGCGGAGTCGTGCTGGATTGGCAGCGTCACCACGTCTGTCTCTTTGCCGAGGTGCCCTACGCAGACTTCGGAGAATTTCTTCGCGATGTCTTTGTAGATATCCCAGTCGCTTTTTGATTCCCACGCCGGGTCAACGGCCGCAGACAGCGGATGAATAAACGGATGCATATCCGAGGTATTCATGTCGTCTTTTTCGTACCAGGTCGCGGTTGGCAGCACGATGTCGGAGTACAGGCAGGTGCTGGACAGACGGAAGTCGAGCGTCACCACCAGATCCAGCTTGCCGTCGAGACCGTTGTCTTTCCACTCCACCTCTTCCGGCTTCACGCCGCCCTGCTTGCCAAGATCTTTCCCCTGGATGCCGTTTTCGGTACCGAGCAGGTATTTCAGCATGTACTCGTGGCCTTTACCGGACGAACCAAGCAGGTTGGAGCGCCAGATGAACAGGTTGCGCGGATGGTTTTTACCGTTCTCCGGCTGTTCAGCCGCGAAGCGGATCGAGCCATCCTTCAGGGATTTCACGGTGTAATCCACCGGTGACATGCCCGCCTGCTTCGCCGCTTCCGCAATGCGCAGCGGGTTAGTGCCCAGCTGTGGCGCCGACGGCAGCCAGCCCATGCGTTCAGCACGCACGTTGAAGTCAATCAGGTGGCCGCTGTAGCGGGATTTATCCGCCATCGGCGACAGCAGCTCCTGCGCGGTGACCGTTTCGTAGCGCCACTGGCTGGAGTGGTTATAGAAGTAGGAGGTGCTGTTCATATGGCGTGCCGGACGCTGCCAGTCGAGGGCAAATGCCAGCGGCTGCCAGCCGGTCTGCGGACGCAGTTTTTCCTGGCCGACGTAGTGTGCCCAGCCGCCGCCGCTCTGACCGACGCAGCCGCAGAAGATCAGCATGTTGATCAGACCGCGATAGTTCATATCGAGGTGATACCAGTGGTTCAGACCCGCGCCGACGATGATCATCGAACGACCGTGCGTCTTGTCCGCGTTTTCTGCAAACTCACGTGCGATACGGGTAATGTGCGCGCGAGGCACGCCGGTAATCTGTTCCGCCCAGGCCGGAGTGTAGGCCTTCACGTCGTCATAGCCGGTTGCGCAGTTTTCATCGCCCAGACCGCGCTCCAGACCGTAGTTCGCCATGGTCAGGTCATAAACGGTGGTGACCAGTGCGGTAGAGCCGTCGGCCAGCTGCAGGCGCTTAACCGGCAGTTTGTGCATCAGGACGTTTTTCAGTTCAACCTTGTTGAAGTGCTCTGAACCTTCACCGCCGAAGTACGGGAACCCGACCTCGGCGATCTCGTCCTGGCTACCCAGCATGCTCAGGCGCAGCTCCGTCTCTTCGCCGGTGGTGCCGTTGCGTTGCTCAAGGTTCCACTTGCCCTTCTCGCCCCAGCGGAAGCCGATAGAGCCGTTTGGCGCCACCAGCTCGCCGTTGCTGTTGTACGCAACAGTTTTCCACTCAGGGTTGTTTTCCTGGCCCAGCGAATCCACCAGATCGGCTGCGCGCAGCGTGCGGCCCGCGGCATAGTAGCCCTCACGCTCTTCCAGCATCACCAGCATCGGCATGTCGGTGTAGCGGCGAACGTAGTCGGTGAAGTACTGGCTTGGCTTATCAAGATGGAATTCACGCAGCATGACGTGGCCCATCGCCATCGCCATCGCGGCGTCGGTACCTTGTTTTGGCGCCAGCCAAAGGTCGCAAAGCTTGGCGATTTCCGCGTAGTCAGGGGTGACCGCCACAGTTTTGGTGCCTTTGTAACGGACTTCGGTGAAGAAATGCGCGTCCGGCGTGCGGGTCTGAGGAACGTTTGAGCCCCAGGCGATGATATAGCTTGAGTTGTACCAGTCCGCAGATTCCGGCACGTCGGTCTGCTCGCCCCAGGTCTGCGGAGAAGCAGGCGGAAGGTCGCAGTACCAGTCGTAGAAGCTCAGGCAGGTACCGCCGATCAGCGAAAGATAGCGCGCGCCGGAGGCATAAGAAACCATCGACATCGCCGGAATTGGCGAGAAGCCCGCCACGCGGTCAGGACCGTAGGTTTTAACGGTGTAGACGTTGGAGGCGGCAATCAGCTCGTTCACTTCTTTCCATGAGGAACGCACAAAGCCGCCGCGACCGCGAGCCTGCTTGAAGCTTTTTGCTTTGTCAGCGTCTTCGATGATGGACGCCCAGGCATCCACCGGATCGCTGTGCTGCACTTTCGCTTCACGCCACATTTTCATCAGGCGCTTGCGCATCAGCGGGTATTTCAGACGGTTAGCGCTGTAGAGATACCAGGAGTAGCTGGCACCGCGCGGGCAGCCGCGCGGTTCGTGGTTTGGCATATCCGGACGGGTGCGCGGATAGTCGGTCTGCTGCATTTCCCAGGTCACCAGACCGTTTTTAACGAAAATCTTCCAGCTGCATGAACCGGTACAGTTCACGCCGTGGGTCGAACGGACGACTTTGTCATGCTGCCAGCGCTGGCGGTAACCGTCTTCCCAGTCCCGGTTGGTATCCAGAACCTGGCCGTGCCCATCGGCAAAAGTTTCACCCTTCTGTTTGAAGTAGCGAAACCGGTCCAAAAATTTGCTCATCGGGTATCTCCTGTGTGGAGCCTGTGGCTCTCTAAATCGACATTGCTGATTTGCAGCGAAGGTAACGCCCTGAAAGAGGGGGAGAATTGATAACGATCAAGACGAGGAGGGACTTTCAAGCGAGGGGGTTACACCAAATACCACCAAAGCGGTATCTTCAGAAATTTCATATCAATATGAAATATAAAGTTATTTTTATTTTATCGTACAAAAAGCCAGTCAAAATTTAACATCTCAGGTATTAAGGGGTAGACCCACCTGCAAAGCGATGGCGATCACAGTGCCGCCGCAGGCGTCTGCCGTAAGAGCCGTAAGAGCCGTAAGAGCCGTAAGAGCCGTAAGAGCCGTAAGAGCCGTAAGTATGTTGTAACTATTATGCTGGAAAAAAAACGCGGCCCGAAGGCCGCGTAAACGGATAATCACACTTACTTATTTTTCTTGGTATTACGGCCATATACCAGCCACGTAATCACGACGCAGGCGATATAGAAGACGAGGAAAACTTTCATGGCGCCGGCCGGTGAGCCGGTCAGATCCAGAGAGATACCGAACGCTTTCGGGATAAAGAAGCCGCCAATCGCGCCGATGGCAGAGATAAAGCCCAGCGCCGCGGCCGTATCCGTCGCCGCTTCGCGCATGGCCTGCTCTTCGCTCCCGCCCTGCGCCTTCACGCGATCCATGGTCAGCTTACGGAAGATCACGGAGATCATCTGGAAGGTGGATGCACTCCCCAGCCCGGCCGTCAGGAACAGCACCATAAATACGCCGAAGAAGGCGATGAAGTTACCACCCTGTCCGTCGGCGGGCAGCGTCAGGAACAGCAGCGCGCAGAAGACTGCCATCACGACGAAGTTGACCAGCGTCACGCGGGTACCGCCCAGGCGGTCAGAGACCATGCCGCCCAGCGAACGCGCCAGGGCGCCAATAAATGGACCGAAGAAGGCGAACTGCAGGATCTGCACGTCCGGGAACTGCGTTTTCGACAGCATCGCGAAGCCCGCAGAGAAGCCGATAAACGAACCGAAGGTAGCCAGATACAGCAGCGCCATCACCCAGAGGTGTCCACGCTTCAGCACCGGCAGCTGTTCGCTCAGCGATGCCTTCGACGCTGACAGATCGTTCATAAAGAACCAGGCTGCGAGGGTGAAGATCACCAGGAAAGGTACCCAGATCCAGGCGGCGTTCTGCAGATAGAGGGAAGAACCATCCGCCTGCTCAACGCCACCGCCGCCAAAGGCTGCAAAAATGGAGATCGAGATCGCCAGCGGGGCAATCAGCTGCATCACGCTCACGCCCATATTTCCCAGACCGCCGTTAATGCCCAGCGCGCCGCCCTGCTTCGCTTTCGGGAAGAAGAAGCTGATGTTCGCCATGCTGGAGGCGAAGTTCGCGCCCGCAAAACCGCACAGCAGGGAGATAATCACAAATACGCTGAACGGCGTAGAGGTATCCTGCACCGCGAAGCCGAGCCACACGCAGGGGACGATCATGATGCCCGTACTGAACGCCGTCCAGCGACGACCGCCAAACACCGGCACCATAAACGCGTAAGGTACACGCAGCAGCGCGCCGGACAGCGACGGCAGCGCGGTCAGCATGAACAGCTGATCGGTCGTAAACGTGAAGCCGACTTTCGGCAGGTTTACCGCCACCGCGCTAAACAACATCCATACGCAAAACGCTAATAACAAGCACGGCACGGAAATCCACAGATTCCGGCTGGCTACACGATGGCCGCGCTGTTGCCAGAACGCCGGATCCTCTGGACGCCAGTCAGTAATAACGGCACCATTTTCCCTTTCGGGAGCGGATGAGTGACTCATAGACACCTCTGATTCTCGAATGATGCTGCAAACATTAGGGTTTTAGGGCGGCGGTAAGTTGATATAAATCAAAGGAAAAGTGGGAGGATTTGCGGCGCAAAAAAAGGTCTTATCCTTAGTGAGTAGGCAAATTCGGTAAAAAAGACGTGGTTTTTCACGGCACTGAAGGTTCCTAGCTACCTCCACCTCCTTCCCCCTACTCCGTTGGCAATTTAGGGGTAATCCTTTATTGGTATGGGTATACTCCAGGGTATGCACCAGAATAGCGCCATTCCTGCAAGCAGGCCACGTCAGGAGCACGCCACCTCTATGTTAAAAAGATGTTTATCTCCGCTGACGCTCGTGAATCAGCTAGCCCTTATCGTTTTGCTGTCCACCGCCATCGGCGTGACCGGCATGGCGATCTCCGGCTGGCTGGTACAGGGCGTACAGGGTAATGCGCATGCCATCAACGAGGCAGGATCGCTACGCATGCAGAGTTATCGCCTGCTGGCGTCGGTTCCCCTGACGCTGGACGATCGGCCCCTGATTGATGAGATGGAGCGCACGGTCTTCAGCCCCGAACTGGAAAACGCCGCCATCCGCGCCGGTCAGCAATATCAGCTCAAAGCCCTTCAGGGCTACTGGCACACCCAGCTGGAGCCCGGGCTGAAACAGGCGCGCAGCACGGAAACCGTTGCGCAGGACGTGGCGGGTTTCGTCTCACGCATTGATGCGCTGGTCTCCTCTTTCGACCAAACCACAGAATTACGCATCGACCGGGTGGTGATGGTGCACCGCGCCATGGCGCTGTTTATGGGGCTGCTGCTGATATTCACCATTGTCTGGCTTCGTGCGCGGCTGCTGAACCCGTGGAAACAGCTGCTGGCAATGGCCCGAGCGGTGACCGCACGCGATTTTAGCCAGCGCACGCACATCAGCGGGCGCAACGAGATGGCCATGCTCGGCCAGGCGCTCAACACCATGTCGGCAGAGCTCTCCGAGAGCTACGCGGTGCTGGAACAGCGCGTTCAGGAAAAAACGGCCGGACTGGAGCAGAAAAACGAGATCCTCTCTTTCCTGTGGCAGGCCAACCGCCGTCTGCACATGCAGGTGCCGCTATGCGAACGCCTCTCGCCGGTGCTGAACGGCCTGCAAAATCTGACCCTGCTTCACGACCTTGAGCTGCGCGTCTACGACGTGGAAGATGAAGATAATCATCAGGAATTTACCTGTCAGTCGGATATGTCCTGCGATGACAAAGGCTGCCATCTTTGCCCTCGCGGCCTGCCGCCGCTGACGTCCGGCGGCACCACCCTGAAGTGGCGCCTGACCGACAGCCACACCCAGTACGGTATTCTGCTGGCAACGCTGCCAGCCGGGCGTCACCTGAGCCACGACCAGCAGCAGCTGGTTGATACGCTGGTCGAACAGCTCACGGCCACGCTGGCGCTCGACAGGCATCAGGAAAAGCAGCAGCAGTTGATCGTCATGGAAGAGCGCGCGACCATCGCCCGCGAGCTTCACGACTCGATTGCCCAGTCGCTCTCCTGTATGAAAATGCAGGTGAGCTGCCTGCAGATGCAGGATGCGGAGATGCCCGAAAGCAACAAGCAGCTGCTCAGCCAGATCCGCAACGAGCTGAACACCTCCTGGATACAGCTGCGCGAGCTGCTGACTACCTTCCGTCTGCAGCTGACCGAGCCGGGCCTGCGCCCGGCGCTGGAGGCCAGCTGTCACGAATTTAGCGCCCGGCTGGGTTTCCCGGTGAAGCTGGATTACCAGCTGCCGCCGCGGTTTGTCCCCTCCCATCAGGCCATACATGTACTGCAGATCGCCCGTGAAGCGCTGAGCAACGTGCTCAAGCATTCCGGCGCGACGGCGGTAACGGTCACCGTCAGCCAGCACAACAATCAGGTGAAGCTCACGGTTCACGACAACGGCCGCGGCGTGCCGGAAAATGCCGAACGCACTAACCACTATGGTTTAATTATTATGCGAGACCGCGCCCAAAGCCTGCGCGGTGATTGCCAGGTTCGCCGGAGAGAGACGGGTGGCACGGAAGTTGTAGTCACCTTTATTCCCGAGAAACCGCTTACAACTGCTCAAGGAGAAACCCATGACTAATCAGGAACCGGCATCCATCCTGCTGATCGACGACCATCCGATGCTGCGTACTGGCGTGAAACAGCTGGTCAGCATGGCGCCCGATATCACGGTGGTTGGCGAAGCCAGCAACGGTGAACAGGGCATTGAGCTTGCCGAATCCCTCGATCCCGACCTGATCCTGCTCGATCTGAATATGCCCGGCATGAATGGTCTGGAAACCCTCGACAAGCTGCGGGAAAAATCGCTTTCCGGGCGCATCGTCGTCTTTAGCGTGTCGAACCATGAAGAGGATGTGGTCACGGCGCTGAAGCGCGGGGCGGATGGTTATCTGCTCAAGGATATGGAGCCGGAAGAATTGCTTAAGGCGCTGCAGCAGGCCGCGGCGGGCGAGATGGTTCTCAGCGAAGCCTTAACGCCGGTCCTGGCCGCCAGCCTGCGCGCCAATCGCGCCACCTCTGACCGCGACGTCAGCCAGTTAACCCCGCGCGAGCGCGATATTCTCAAACTCATTGCCCAGGGGCTGCCGAACAAAATGATCGCCCGCCGCCTGGACATCACCGAAAGCACGGTCAAAGTGCACGTGAAGCATATGCTGAAGAAAATGAAGCTAAAATCCCGCGTTGAAGCCGCGGTGTGGGTGCATCAGGAACGCATTTTTTAAGGATTACTCCTCCGGCAGAAGCTTCCAGCGCGGGTCGTTGTCGGGCAATGCGACCAGCGGCTGCACGACGGTCAGCACGATCTCATTGGACGAGACGCGCTGGCCTTTCTCATCTTCCACCACCGCCGACAGGTGCCAGCGGTTTGTTGCCCCTTCATCGTCATTCCAGGCAGGTATAATCACACTCCAGCCGTCGCTGCTGTTGCTTTTGGCCGGCGACGTCAGGCTCAGCGCCCGCGTATCTCCCTGCCAGTGGATCTGACGAATGCCGTTCGCGCTGCGAACCTGAAGCTTCAGCATAACGGTCTCGCCCCCTTTCAGATCCCACGGCGGCGTCGCCAGCCAGACGGACAGCGTTTTACGCTGGCGGAACTCCATCACCGGCAGGCTATTGCGCTCCGGCGAGTCGTAGCGGCTTCCGCGCAGGGAACGCGTGGCGGCGACTTCACCGGCGGAAAGCTGCTTCACCAGCGGCACGCCAAAGCGATAGTTGAGCTTCAGCCCAAGGTTATTCTGGCTCTCGCCACTTTCGCCCTGCTTGTGCGCGGCGGTAAGGGTGACCAGCGGTACGGGGGTATAGTTAAGCCCCAGATTCACCGCCACCGGATTGTGATAGCCCGTTCCGCTGTTGAAGAGGTCGACGTTATCGCCAAAGTATTGCTCGAAGCTCACGCTGGTATTGAGATGATGGAACCACGGCAGCCAGGCTTTAGCGGTGACGTCATATCCGCGCGCCATACGCTGCTCCTGGACGTCGGAGCGATCGCGCCAGCCGGCAAAGGGCTGATAATAGTTGGCTGACAGGCGCAGATTTTCCCCCCACGCTTCCGCGCCCAGCCCGGCACGCTGCAGGTTGTCATCCAGGAGGTTATCGTAAAAGGTGTTGTAACCCAGCAGCCATTTCCCGGCGATCCAGCGCTGACCGATTCCTACATTACTGACCAGGCCATCCGTCTGCTGGGTCAGGCCAAGCTGGCTCCAGCTCAGATAACGGTTGTTATCGTTCCAGGGGATAAACCAGCTCCCGCTGCTGCCGTTAAATTTGCCATCGTTATCCACCAGTAGGTTCACGCTGGCGTTCCCCCAGGGCGAAAGCCAGGACTCAATCTGCTGGTTCACTTCGCCGCTCACCGCGTCGCGCACCTGGCCAAACGCAAACTGACGCGCCTGCTCGCCCGTTGTCAGGCCGTTGTCGGTCATGCTGGCCTCACCGAAGGCTTTCGCCATTTCGGCCAGGTGCTTTTCCCCCTCCCCGTTTGGGGCGGCCATACCGAGGTCGGGCAGATTATCCCCGTCATTATCAAAGGGATTTTGCGCCTGATGCATAAAGGAATTCGGCGCACCGTGAACGGCTCCGACCGTAAGAAGGGGGAGTAAAAACAGCAAACGAATGCGGGACGATACAGCCATCAACGTCGTCAATAAGAACCTGTGTTTATGAATAAACTCTTATTATGTTAACGCGATAAGCCCTGAAATGCAGTCCTGGCGGACATTTCAGGATTATCCTGAAACAGCCCTTTCAGCTCCGGCACGCAGGAGCCACAGTTCGTACCACAGCGCAGCTTCGCCCCCAGCGCGGTTACGGAATCACACCCGCCAACGATCGCCTCCCGTATCGTATTCTCCCCGACGCTGAAACAGCTGCAGATGATGCGTCCCGGATCCGCTTCCTTCCCGACGCTCTGTCCGTTCAGCAAGGCGTGACGTTCTGAGGCCAGCACGGGTGGGGATTGAAAAGCGGCTTCAATCACCGTATGCGCCAGCGCCGGTAACGCGGTGCCCTCCCAGAAGCCCAGCATCAACTGGCCTTCATGCCAGGCCAGCACGCTGCTGCGTTCGCCGGTTTGCGCAACCTGCAGCTGCCAGCCCCGGACGCCGGCGTAATCCATTACCCACGACAGCAAAGGTTGATCGCCCGCCACCGTCAGGCGTGAGGCTTTACGCCACCAGTAAGCCGAAGAGGGCATTTCCGGCCATTCCCGGGCATAGAGTTCCCCCTGCCAGGCGGGCTGCCACGGCAGAATTCTGACCGCGGTTTGTTTACTCTCCGGCTGGCCAGAAACCGGATCGCAGCGCCCTTCCACCAGCGCATTCACCTTTCCCTGGCGGGAAAACTCAGCATTCCAGTGCATCGGGGCAAACGCCTCGCCTTCCCGTATCCCGTCATTGATTCGTACTCTGACGACCATCACGCCGCGCGGCGAGCTGATGCGCGCCAACTGGCCGTCGCACAGGGAAAACCGAACCGCGTCTGCGGGGCAAACCTCAACAAACGGTTCGGCGATATGCTGCATGAGTCTGGCCACGTATCCCGTTCGGGTCATGGTATGCCACTGATCGCGGATGCGTCCGGAGTTGAGAATCAGCGGGTACAACGCGCTGACCGTCGCACCGTGCGACAAAGGGTTAACGGGAACGATGTTTCGGCGCGGAAAATTCCCCGTCGGCCACTGATAAGGCTCAAGCTGATCCCACTCCTCACGGGTTAGCGCAGCCAGTTCATGAAGATTCAATGCCCGCGCGCCGTCATTTTCAAAGGCCGTCAGCGCCGCATGTTCGCAAAAAATCTCGTGCGGATGTTGCCAGGCAAAGGCCTCGCCGTAGCCCAGCCGTTTCGCCATCTGCGCGACGATCCACCAGTCCGGCTTCGCTTCGCCCGGCGCGGGCAGAAACGCGCGCTGGCGTGAAATGCGCCGCTCGGAATTGGTCACCGTCCCGTCCTTTTCTCCCCAGCCCAAAGCCGGAAAACGGATATGGGCGAACCGGCTGGTGTCGGTATCGTTCATCACCTCAGAGACCATCACCAGCGGGCAGCCCGCCAGCGCCTGACACACCGCGTGGCTGTCCGGCAGCGACACGGCGGGGTTGGTGCCCATAATCCACACCGCCTTCACCTCACCGCGGGCAATGGCGTCAAACAGCTCCACCGCCATCAGCCCCGGCGTCTGCGCCAGCCGTTCCGTTCCCCAGAAACGCGCCACCCGCGAAAGATCGTCCGGCTCAAAGTTCATGTGTGCCGCCAGTTGGTTCGCCAGTCCGCCCACCTCCCTTCCGCCCATCGCGTTTGGCTGTCCGGTCAGCGAAAACGGGCCGCAGCCCGGACGGTTGAACTTCCCGCTGGCAAGATGAACGTTAATGATAGCGTTACACTTGTCGCTGCCGCTGGCGGACTGGTTGATACCCATGGTGTAGAGCGTAATTGCGCGAGGCGCGGTGATAAACCAGTCGTAAAAGGTGCCAATATCCTGCGGCGAGAGGCCGCAAAACGCCGCCACGCGCTCAACGGGCCACTCATCCGTTCCCTGAATCACATTAAGCAGACCGACAAACAGCCCGGCGTCGCTGCCGGGGGCGAGCGCCAGATGCAGGTCAGCAATATCACAGGTGGCGGTTCTGCGCGGATCGATTACCACCACCTTCATCTGAGGGTTGTTGCGCTTCGCCTGCACCAGCCGCTGATAGAGCACAGGATGCGTCCAGGCCGCGTTTGAACCCACCAGCACCACCAGATCGCTGTTTTCGACGTCCTCGTAGCTGCACGGCACCACGTCTTCGCCAAAGGCGCGCTTGTAGCCCACCACCGCCGAGGACATGCAAAGCCGGGAGTTGGTATCGATGTTTGCCGCACCGATAAACCCTTTCATCAGCTTGTTGGCGGCGTAGTAGTCCTCGGTAAGCAATTGTCCGGAGGCGTAAAACGCCACCGCCTGCGGCCCCCATGTGTCGATAATCTCCCGCAGACGCTCCCCTGCCGCGTTCAGCGCCTGCGCCCAGTCCACCTCAAGTCCGTCAACGACCGGGCGCAAAAGCCGCCCCTGTAAGCCCGTCGTTTCGCCCAGGGCCGATCCTTTCACGCACAGGCGACCCAGGTTCGCAGGATGGGTTTCATCTCCCCGAACGCTGACCGCTTCACCTTCCACGCTGGCAACTACGCCGCAGCCGACCCCGCAGTAGGGGCACGTTGTCCGGGTTTCCGTCATGAAGCCTCCGCACGCATTACCTGGGCGTCGCTGCCAACCCATACCTTGCCGTTTTCAATTTTCACCGGCCAGGCGCGCACCGCGGGTTCGCCGTTCTCTGCCTGACAGCCGTCGCGCAGGCGAATGCGCTGCTTGTAGAGCGGTGAAATCACCACCGGCTCGCCCGCCGCATCGCCAAGAATGCCGCGTGAAAGCACGTTCGCCTCGCCGCCCGGCTCCCGATCGTCGAGGGCGTAAACGGTTTTGCCAAAGCGGAACAGCGCAATCGGCTTACGTCCAAGCCGCGCGCCGATGCCCGCCTGCTCGGGGATATCGTCGATGCCGCAGATTTCCTGCCAGCGCTTGCTTTCATCCGGCGCGGTCTCGTTCACCGTCGTGCGGAACAGCGCCAGGCGGTTGGGATCGCTGAGCGTGGTTTGCCATTCGCACTGGTAGGTTTCCACCACCCGGGCCATCTCCTGCTCCAGCTCGTGGGCGATGCCGAGGCTGTCGTTGAGGATCACCTCGCGCAGATAGTCGAGGCCGCCTTCCAGGTTGTCCATCCAGGTGCTGGTGCGCTGCAGGCGATCCGCCGTGCGGATGTAAAACATCAGGAAACGGTCGACGGTGCGGATCAGCGTTTCGTCGTCCAGATCGCTGGCGAAGAGATCCGCATGGCGCGGCTTCATCCCGCCGTTGCCGCACAGATAGAGGTTCCAGCCTTTATCGGTGGCAATCACCCCCACGTCTTTGCTCTGCGCCTCCGCGCACTCGCGGGTGCAGCCGGAGACCGCCATTTTGATTTTGTGCGGCGCGCGCAGCCCCTTGTAGCGGTGCTCAAGCCTGACCGCGAGGCCGGTGGAGTCCTGCACCCCGTAGCGGCACCAGGTTGAACCGACGCAGGATTTCACCGTGCGCAGGGATTTCCCGTAGGCGTGCCCGGTTTCAAACCCGGCCTCGACCAGCGCCTGCCAGATCTCAGGCAGCTGTTCCAGAGTGGCGCCGAAAAGGTCGATTCGCTGTCCGCCGGTAATTTTGCTGTACAGGCTGTAGCGCTTCGCAATCTGGCCGATGGCGATCAGCCCGTCGGCGGTCACTTCCCCTGCGGGCATGCGCGGCACGATGGAGTAGGTGCCGTCCTTCTGGATGTTGGCAAAGTAGCGGTCGTTGGTATCCTGCAGCGGCAGGTGCGCCGGTTTCAGCAGATACTCGTTCCAGCAGGAGGCAAGCACTGACCCCACCAGCGGCTTACAAATTTCGCATCCGTGTCCCTGTCCGTAGCGGCTTATAAGCTGGTCAAAGGTCCGGATATGGTTGACGCGCACGAGGTGGTAAATCTCCTGGCGCGAGTACGGGAAGTGCTCGCAGATGTCCTTTTTCACCTCCACGCCCTGCTCAGCCAGCTGGAACTCCATCACCTGCTTCACCAGCGCGCTACATCCCCCGCAGCCGGTCGCCGCTTTGGTGCACTGCTTAACGGCGCCGATATCCGCCGCGCCCGCGCTCACCGCCCGGCAGATATCGCCTTTGCTGACGTTATGACACGAACAGATTTGCGCGCTTTCCGGCAGCGCCGCCACGCCGAGCGCTTTCGGCGCGCTGCCTGACGACGCGGGTAATATTAGCGTTTCCGGCTCTTTTGGCAGGGCTATCCCGTTAAGCATCATCTGCACCAGCGTGGCGTATTCGCTGGCATCGCCCACCAGCACGCCGCCGAGCAGCGTTTTGCCGTCGTGGCTGACCACGATTTTCTTGTAGATTTGCTGCGGACCGTGCGTCCACTGATAGCTCAGCGCCCCCGGCGTGCGTCCGTGAGCGTCGCCGAAAGAGGCCACGTCCACGCCCAGCAGCTTGAGTTTGGTGCTCATATCCGCGCCGGCGAAGATGTTCTCCTCTCCCGCCAGCGCGGCGGCGGCCACCCGCGCCATCTGGTAGCCGGGCGCGACCAGACCGAAGATTTTCCCTTCCCACAGGGCGCATTCACCAATGGCCAGCACGTCCGGATCGGAGGTCTGGCAACCGTCGTCAATGCAGATCCCGCCGCGCTCGCCGATAGCCAGCCCGCTGCTGCACGCCAGCGCGTCCTGGGGACGAATGCCCGCCGAAAAGACCACCATGTCCGTTTCAAGCTGTTCGCCATCGGCAAAGCGCAGCACCAGCCCGCCGTCCGCGTTGGCGATCTCCGTCGTGGCTTTACTGGTGTGAACGCCGACGCCCAGCGCCTCGATTTTTTTGCGCAGCATCGCCGCGCCGTCGTTGTCGAGCTGGACCGCCATCAGGTTGGGCGCAAACTCAACCACGTGGGTTTCCAGCCCGAGCTGCTTCAGGGCATTCGCCGCCTCCAGCCCGAGCAGGCCGCCGCCAATCACCACGCCGCGGCGCGAGCCCGCCGCATGTGCAGCAATGTTGTCCAGGTCGTCAAGGGTGCGGTAGACAAAACAGCCCGGCAAATCGTTGCCCGGCACAGGCGGCACGAACGGGTATGAGCCGGTCGCCAGCACCAGCTTGTCCCAGTGGGTTTCGTGCCCGCTGGCGGTGCGCACCACGCGCGCGTCGCGATCGATAGCGACGACCTGCTGCGACAGGCGCAGCTCAATGCCGTTGTCGACAAAGAAATCCCCCTCCACCAGCGAAAGCGACGCCGCGCTGCGGCCGCCAAAATATTCCGACAGATGCACGCGGTCGTAGGCGGCATAGCGCTCCTCGCCAAAGACAACGATCTGATACTGCTGATGCAGATTGCGGTTAACGCAGTCTTCGAGAAAATGATGGCCGACCATACCGTGCCCAACCACCACCAGAGTAGGTTTTGTCATAGCATTGTGTCCTGCAACCTGCGGTTGCGTAGTGAAACGATCGAACAGCCAGTCCGCGTGGGCGGGCGCAGCCGTTGCCAGTAAATCGGTAAATGTTGCCGTGCTGCGGCAGTCGCCCATCAGCAGTACGCCAGCCAGCGCCCCTTGATTGATCAGTAAACGGCGATAGTGACGGGTCAGCGGATCCCATGCGCTCCAGACCACGTCGCCCTCCTGCTCTGCCGCGCGACCGAGACTGAACAGCTCCACGCCGGTCACCTTGAGGCGCATCCCGCTGTCGGTCAGGGTAAACGGCGCGGTGACGTCTCCGGCCAGCCGGGCGGCAAGGATATCCGCCTGCGCCAGACAGGGGGCGACCAGGCCAAACGTCTGGCCGTCAATTTCGCAGCATTCGCCAATGGCGTAGACGTCCGGCTCGGAGGTTTGCATCTGGCGATCCACCACGATGCCGCGCGCGCAGCGAATGCCGCTGGCCTGCGCCAGCGTGACGCTGGGCTGCACGCCGGTCGCTAGCACCACGCGCGCGGCGGCGATTCTGCGTCCGTTCAGCAGCGTCACGCTATCTCCGTTCACCGCTGCGATGCCAGAGACGAGCTCACAGCGCACGCCCCGCGCCGCCAGCGCCTCTTCCAGCAGCATTCCCGCCTGCCGATCCAGCTGCTGCTCCATCAGCCACGGACCGCGATGAACAAGCGTGACCTCGTCACCTGAACGCGCCAGCGCAGCCGCCGCCTCAACCCCGAGCACGCCGCCGCCCAGCACCACCGCCGGACCGGCGATCGCCTGAATGGCCCGGGTATCTGCCAGGGTATGGAACGTGAACACATGCGGCGCATCGCAGCCGCGAATTGGCGGAACAAAGGGCGTTGATCCGGTGGCAAACACCAGCGCATCCCAGCCCAGCGTGCGGGCGGTGGTTTGCACTTCCCGCGCGTCCACGTTCACGGCGAGCGCCTTTTCGCCCCGCAGCACCGTCACGCCCCGTTCCTGGTACCAGTCGTCATTCTGAAGACTGATGCCCACCGCCGTTTTTTCACCGCCCAGCACCGGCGAAAGCTGGATGCGGTTATAGGCATGCTCCGGCTCGTCACCGATGACGGTAATTGCGAAACGATCGGCAGCACGCCCGGTGAGCGAGGCAATCAGCCGCGTGGCCGCCATGCCATTTCCGATAATGACCAGTCGCATCAAAGCCCCCTCGCTACGCCGCTTTCGGCTGCTTTTCATAGAGGAAATGCAGGATCTGCTGGCGCATGTGGTGATAGCGGCTGTCGTCAGCCAGCTGCACCCGGTTACGCGGGCGCGGCAGGTCAACGTGCAGGATCTCCCCGACGGTCGCCGCCGGGCCGTTGGTCATCATCAGCACGCGATCGGAGAGCAGCACCGCCTCGTCCACGTCGTGGGTAATCAGCACAATGGTGGTGTTCAGCGCCTGCTGGATCTGCATCACCGAGTCCTGAAGATGGGCGCGCGTCAGCGCATCCAGCGCGCCGAAGGGTTCATCCATCAGCAGGACTTTCGGCTTCATCGCCAGCGCGCGGGCAATCCCGACGCGCTGCTTCATGCCGCCGGAGATCTCCCCCGGGCGCTTGTGCAGGGCGTGCCCCATCTGCACGCGGTCGAGGTTGTGCTCAATCCACTCCCGGCGCTCCGCCTTGCTCATGCTGTGGCGAAACACGTGATCGACCGCCAGGGCCACGTTGTCGAAGCAGGTGAGCCACGGCAGCAGCGAATGGTTCTGGAATACCACCGCGCGCTCCGGACCCGGCCCGGCAATTTCGCGGTTGTCGCAAATCAGCCCGCCCTCCGTCGGCAACGTGATCCCAGCGATAAGGTTAAGCAGCGTCGATTTACCGCAGCCGGAGTGCCCAATCAGGCTGACGGTTTCGCCCTCATGGATATCAAAGGAGACGTTCTGCAGCGCCAGAAATTCGCCGCTGGCGGTGGAAAAACGCTGGCTCACGGCCTGGACCTGGATTAATGGTTTCATGTTCGCTCCTTATTTTTCCTGCCAGCTAAAGCGACGGGCGATCAGCATCAGCCCCTGCTCCAGCAGCAGCCCGACCACGCCAATGATGACGATGGCGATGAGAATGTTTTCGACGTTGAGGTTGTTCCACTCGTTCCAGATCCAGAAGCCGATCCCTAAACCGCCGGTGAGCATCTCGGCGGCGACGATCACCAGCCAGGCGATGCCGATGGAAAGACGCACCCCGGTCAGCACCGCGGGCAGCACCGCCGGGAAGAGAATGCGGCGCATGATGGTCCACTCGGAAAGCTGCAGCACCCGGGCGACGTTAAGGTAGTCCTGCGGAATACACCGCACGCCTTCGGCGGTGTTGATCACCATCGGCCAGATGGAGCAGATAAAAATGGTCCAGCTCGACGCGGGCTCCGCTTTCTGAAACAGCAGCAGGCCGATGGGCAGCCAGGCCAGCGGGCTAACCGGGCGTAACAGCGCGATCAGCGGGCCGAACATGCGAGAGAAAAAGGTGAAGCGACCAATCAGGAAGCCGAGCGGGATCCCGGCGAGCGCGGCCAGGCCAAACCCCACCGCCACGCGCTGTAATGAGGCGAGCACGTTCCAGCCGATGCCCATGTCGTTTGGCCCGTCGCGATAAAACGGATCGGCAAACAGGGTGATGGCGGAATCGAGCGTGCTGAGCGGCGTCGGGAAACCTTTGCTGTTAATCGCCGCCAGCTGCCAGAGCACCACCAGCAGTCCCAGACCGAGAAACGCCGGGATGATGCGCTGAAGGATCGCATTAATCCGACGCGCAAACGTCGGCGTACGGCGGCGAACCTGCACCGGAGGCAGGAGAATCACCTCTCCACTCTCCGGCGTCTCGTGTGAATTCGTCTTTTGCAGATGCTGCATAATCAGGCCCCTTTACGGTGAATAGCGAAACGGCTGGCGTATCCTTCCGGATCGGTACCGTTCCAGACGGTGCCGTCCATCAATGTGCTGCTGCGTAATGGTGAAGTCGGTGTGCTGATGCCCCCCACCGCCGTAGCGGCATCCTGCCAGACCGCGGTCTGGTTAATGCGCTGTGCAATACCCGCGTAGTCCGGCGCGGATTTGAGCAAGCCCCAGCGGCGGAACTGGGTTAAGAACCACATGCCGTCTGAGAGATATGGGTAGCTGACGGCCCCCTCGTTGAAGAAGCGGATCGGGTGCGCGTCCTGCCAGCGCTGGCCCAGGCCGTTGTCGTACTCGCCGAGCATGCGTCCGGTGAGATACTGTTCCTTGCAGTTGAGCCACGCCCGGCGGGAGAGGATCTGCGCGGTCTCGCGTTTGTTTTCCGGGGAGGCTTCGATCCAGCGCGCCGCCTCCAGTACCGCGCTCACCAGCGCCCGCGCGGTGTGCGGGTTTTTCTCCACCCAGTCGCGACGCGTGCCGAGGATTTTTTCCGGATGATCGGCCCAGATGGACTGCGACGTGGCGGCGGTAAAACCGATGCGGTCGTTGATGGCACGTGCGTTCCACGGCTCGCCGACGCAAAAGCCGACCATGTTGCCAATGCGCATGTTCATCACCATCTGCGGCGGCGGCACCACTACCGTGCGCACGTCGTCAAAGGGGTTAATGCCCGCGCTGGCCAGCCAGTAGTACAGCCACATGGCGTGCGTCCCGGTCGGGAAGGTGTGCGCGAAGGTGTAGATGCCGGGCGCCTGCTGACCAATCAGCTTTTTCAGCCCGTCAAGGTCTCGAACGCCCTTCTCCGCCAGATCGCTGGAAAGCGTAATCGCCTGGCCGTTCTGATTAAGCGTCATCAGGTTTGCCATCTGCTGCGGCTTGCCGGCAATACCCAGCTCCAGGCCGTACAGCAGGCCGTAGAGAATGTGCGCGGCATCAAGCTCGCCCGCCACCAGCTTGTCGCGCACCGCCGCCCAGCTCGCCTCTTTGGTGGGCACGATGGTAATGCCGTATTTTTTATCAAAGCCTTTCAGCGCTGCGATAACCACCGGGGCGCAGTCGGTCAGCGGGATAAACCCGATGCGCACCGTTTCCTGCTCCGGTTTATCCGAGCCAGCCGCCCATGCGGCCTGCATGATACCCGGTAACAGCATTGCACCACTGGCCAGCATGCTGGCCTGCAAAAAACGCCGTCTCGACAAATCCGCCATGACCACTCCTGAATAAAAACCAAAAAAAAGCGCCCACGATGCCGAAGCACCAGTGGACGCCTTTATCCCGAAGACGCATGCACCGCCGTTGGCGCATCGTCAAAAATGGTTAATCTGATAATGCAAAGTGAATGCCAGGTTTTAACCCGCTTTTTCCGGGGCGCTAACCGAATTCCCCTCGCCTACACGCACCTTAATCAGGCATAAAATGCCCGCTGACCGTGCAGCTACTCCTTTGGTATTATCTGCCATAAATTCTTCACCATCAGCAGCGCGCGGGCGATATCCACCATCCTTTGGTTCTTGTCCATCGCCATTTTGCGCAGCGCCGTCCAGGCCTGTTCCTCACTCATATTCTGGTGGGTCATCAGCACGCTTTTCGCTTTATCAATGACTTTGCGCTCTTCAAGCGTATCGCGCAGCGACGCAAGCTGGCGCGAGAGCTGTTCTATCTCGCGTGCCTGCTGGCGCACCAGGGTGAGCAACGGTTTTTCCGGATACTGTATCAGCGGATCGTCCTGCTCATCGGCGGGAGGTACGTACTCATCGTTACGGTAAATACGCTCGTCCACCGCCGTCATCAGATCGGCGATGAGCGTCTCCTCCAGCGTGCGCAGATGCTCAAGGCGCGCGGTTTGCAGAGCAAACCAGGCCAGAGCGGTAAGGCCATCATCCGCGGCAGGCTGGCGGGTGCAGGCCACGCGCCGGAGTTGCTCCGTTTCACGATCGGGCTGACAGTGCAGGGAAAAGGTGGTCTGGACGTCAGCGGAGCTGTGTGAGAGAAAAATTTCAAAGCAGGCCTGCTGCCCGTCGATGCGGTCAACCAGCCTCTGGCGAGTCACATCATCGAAAAAGCCCTGCGTGAAGCCAATCGCTCCCAGGGCCCGTTCCTGTCCCGCCAGCTCTTTCCCCTGCATCAGGCTATAAAGGGCAACAAAACGCCCGGCGATTTGCGGATCGTCAATGCTGTCATTGAGCTGCGGTACGATACTGAGCAGATGGCGAAGCATGCGGGAGTAGTGATCCATCGCCTGCGGCGCCGTTACCGTTTGCTGAATAACACCGTCGCGCAGCGCGGGAAGCATATCAAGGCTCAGGAGCGCGCCGCCGATGCGTTCACAGACCGTACTTCCCGGGATCGGCGACTGTTTTTCAAGAATGTCATAAAGTGCAGCGAGGTTTTCATCCACCAGCGCCCGGCTGGCTTTGCATTCAGGAGCGTAGAGCTTACCCTGTGAACAGAGCCAGACGTTGGACGCCCCACGCTCGCACTGTAACATATGCACCAGTTGGCTAATGCCGTGCACAAGCACGCCAAGCTGTGCCAGCTTGCTGAGCTGCTCCCGGCGCATCATCCTTGCGCGCTCGAGCCATTCGCCAGCGCCTGGCGAAATGCCAGCCATTAATGTCATGCTTACTCTCCAGAACAGCGAAACTTGGAAAAGCTAAGCAATATTCGTGCCTTTATAAGAACAGGAGTCAACATGCAAAAGATTGTGATCGTCGCCAACGGTGCGGCTTACGGCAGTGAATCCCTTTTCAACAGTCTGCGCCTGGCGATTGCGCTGCGTGAAAAAGAGAGCGACCTGGCGTTACGACTCTTTTTAATGTCGGACGCGGTCACCGCGGGGCTGAAGGGTCAAAAACCGGCAGAGGGCTATAACATTCAGCAGATGCTGGAGATCCTCACCGCGCAAAACGTGCCGGTGAAGCTGTGCAAGACCTGCACCGACGGCCGCGGCATTACCGGTCTGCCGCTGATTGATGGCGTAGAGATTGGTACTCTGGTTGAGCTGGCCGAGTGGACGCTGTCCGCCGATAAAGTATTAACTTTTTAATAATAAACCCGTAAAAATATTATTTTCTTATGGACGCGGTTTCAGCATCAAGTTTACCTGCGGGGTTGCCGATAGGCATGGAAACAACACAGCAGGTATTTCACTTATGTTCAGATCTATTCGTGCACGCATCATCGCGGCGACGGCAGGCTGTCTGGTCGTCGCCCTTCTCCTTAATACCGTTATCAACTTCCAGGTCACGCGCCAGGATAACCAGCAGTCCCAGCGCGATATCCTGACCAGCACCAGCGCCAGCCATAACATGGCGATTGCCGACTGGGTAAAAAGCAAGATGACGGTGATCGCCTCCGCGCAGACCGTTGCGCTGAGTGACGACCCGGTTCCGGTGTTTAAACAGCTTGCGCAGGCGGGTGGATTCACCAACGTCTATGTTGGCTACGCCAGCAAAACGGCGAAATTCTCTGAACCGGCGGGCGTTCCGGCGGACTATGACCCGACCATTCGCCCGTGGTATCAGCAGGTGGTCAGCACGGACGGTCCGGTTGTCACCGCGCCCTACGTTGATGCGGGGACCGGTAAGCTGGTGGTAACCTTTGCGGTGCCGGTGAAAGAAAATGGCACGCTAAAAGCGGTCGTGGCGGGCGATGTGGCGATGGACAGCGTGGTGGCTAACGTGCGCGGGATCCATCCAACCCCGGCCAGCAGCGGGTTACTTCTGAACAGTGACGGCAGCGTGATTGCCGCTAACGATCCTGCCCTCACGCTGAAACCGTTTACTGAGACAATCAAGGGCATTGATTTTGCTGCGCTGAAAAGCGGTAACCCCGTCGACGGAACGCTAAACGACGCTGAAAAAACCTTCGTGGCGACAGCCGTGCCGGGCACAAACTGGCTGTTAGTCGTCGCGCTCGACAGCGGTGACGCCACCTCCGGCATGCGTTCCCTGCTTAAAGCCTCGGGGATTTCGCTGGTGATCCTTGCACTGCTGAGCGCCGCCATTGTGCATTTCCTGATTGCCCGCCTGCTCAAGCGTTTGTCCGACATTCGCGACGCGATGCACAGCATTGCTAACGGTACTAACGATCTGTCCCAGCGCCTGCCGGACAGCGGCGAGGACGAGGTCGCGCAAATTGCCCAGGCCTTTAACGCCTTCAGCGATAAACTGTCGGTGGTGATGGTGCAGCTCCGGGATGCCAGTGAATCGGTGAAAAACGCGGCGCAGGAGATAGCCGCAGGTAACCAGGATCTTTCCGGACGTACCGAGCAGGCGGCATCCAGCCTGCGCGAGACGGCCAGCGCCGTGGAGCAGATCACCGCCTCCGTGACGCAGTCGAATGAATCGGCGGCAGAAGCCAACGACCAGGCGAGCAAGGCCTCAGCGGCCGCGGCGCGCGGCGGCGAGGTGGTATCCCAGGCGATCAGCACCATGCAGTCTATTGAAGTCGCGTCGGCAAAAATTGGCGATATCACCAGCGTGATTGACGGCATTGCTTTCCAGACCAACATTCTGGCGCTGAACGCCTCCGTCGAGGCGGCGCGTGCGGGTGAGCAGGGGCGCGGGTTTGCCGTCGTAGCAGGCGAAGTGCGTAACCTGGCGAGCCGTAGCGCTCAGGCGGCGAAAGAGATCAAATCCCTGATTGACTCCACCACCGACAGCGTGGCAACAGGCTCCCGCTACGTACATCTGGCGGGGGAAAGCATGGATGAGATCCGCTCCAGCATCGGCAGCGTCTCTGGCATCATGCGCGAAATCTCCATCGCCACCAGCGAGCAGATGAAAGGGATTCATGAGATCAACCACGCGGTGACCCATCTCGACAGAATGGTTCAGCAGAACGCCGAGCTGGTGGTGGAATCCGCCGCCGCCGCGGGTGCCCTGCAGAGCCAGGCGGGCGACCTTGCTGAAACAGCCGGGCATTTCCGCATTTAATCTTCTTCCGGCGCGCGTTTAGCGGGTAAAACGCGCGCCAGCCTAAATTTTGAGGAATTTTGTCATTTTTGTTTAATCGTTATGCCATTTTTTGATCAAAATCAGCATCCCACCCCCTCCCCTTTGGTGTTATGCCATGAGTGAATTGTGAACAACATCACGCTCGGATATGGCAGCAGGGAGAGCGTTGTTTAAGACTACGGGGTAAAAAAATGGCACTGGTAAAAACAAGTTTGAAACTGTTTGGCGGGGATACGGTAGTGGTGCGTTGCTCAGAACGCTGTCGTATTCATCTGATGAGTTCGAAAGCACAAAAACAGTCCCAGGCGGATATTCTCACCGTACAGGACGATAAGGCCTGGCTTACCGTGCCGTACACCGGCACGTGGGATGTGCTGATCGATAGCCACAGCCAGTCGCTGGAGCATTCCGTCAGCTACGTGGCAGCATAAGTTTAAACGCCCGGCAAGCCGGGCGTATTGTCAGGCAAAACCCTGTCGCAGCGTGCTGTTGAGCGGGTTCCCTTCCAGCAGCGCCTTCACCTTCACCACCAGCTCATTCAGACAATCGTCCTTCATGCCGAGGCGTGTCAGCTCCTGATCGAGGGAGAACAGATACTGCGCGTTGGTGCCCAGCGGCCCGCTGGCGGCGGCAATCAACGGGGCAATCACCTGCGTGCGGGTATCCGCTTCATACAGCGGATGGCGCGGATCCATAATAAACACCAGCGCGTTGACGGTGCGTCCGTCGTCCAGTTCCAGCTTGCACCAGCTCGGCATATAGCAGCCGGTGATCATCTCGCGCTTCCAGAGAAGCGTGAGCTCCTCTTCCAGCGTGGCATCCGGCAGGCGATACGCCACGCCCGTGGTGCGCCCGCCCTCTTTCAGTGCAAGCATGCGCCCGGGCTGGCACGCGCTGCCGCGTCCGGCCGTCAGGCGCAGGCAAAATGCGCGATGCCAGCCAGGCAGCGTTCCCGTTGCCGATTCGACAAATTCCAGAGCCGGGTTCCACATCAGGGAGCCGTAGCCAAAAATCCATACCGGGCCATCATCCGGGCGGCAGGCAAGCGTGGCAGCGAGTGACGCCGCACGTTGTTCAGCTGACCAGAGAAGCGATTCCTCAATAGCACCAAATGCCGTCTTACAATCTGCCTTCATTAAGAAATCACGCGTTAACACTTTCCACCTCCGCCACTGCATGCTTCCTTGCGACATCTGTAATTCGCTTTCCCGGCATTCTGTGCTGGTCATTTTGCCAGCAGTCGAATAACGATAAGCAATTAGCGGACCAGTTGCAATACAACGGAAGTTCAACCGCCTGAAAAGTCAAAATGAAGGCAGCGAATCATTTCACTGCTATTTCTTTTTATGCCATTTATCGTCGTCTCCTTTCTCATATTCATGTTTTACTGCGGCCCAGGCGACTTTGTGGGCCGTCTCTTCACGGCTGGCATCATCCCGGCGATCGTCCTTATCTTTGTACTGTTCCCAGGCGCTGTTGAACGCCTCTTTGTAGATATCCTGCGCGTGCGCAGGCAGCACGTTTTGTACGTTATCTGGTAATTCGCGTTTCGCTTTATAGGGCATCACTAACCTCTCTTTTGGTTAAAGAGGTAAGTGTGGACGACGATGCACCAAGGCGCCACCCGACAATAATTTATGAGTACATTATATTTTTAATTTACTGATATTTAATGGTTATTCAACAAAAACACGGCATTATGGACATCAGAAATGAAAATAATGACAAAGGGTAAAATTAAGTAAAAAATAAAGGGTATTTAACAGAGATCTGTTAATTTAATGACCTCAAAAATCTATCTATAATTACAAGCACCTGCATTAATGGAGAAGCACATGACAGCAACACACGAGGCGGTAAAGACCCGCCACAAGGAGACGTCACTCATTTTCCCGGTTCTGGCACTGGCTGTGCTGCTCTTCTGGGGAAGCAGTCAGTCACTGCCAGTGGTGGTTGGTATCAATATTCTTGCCCTGGTCGGCATCTTAACCAGCGCATTTAGCGTTGTTCGCCATGCGGACGTCCTTGCACACCGTCTGGGCGAGCCGTACGGATCGTTAATTCTCAGTCTTTCCGTTGTTATTCTCGAAGTCAGCCTGATTTCCGCCCTTATGGCGACCGGCGATGCCGCGCCGACGCTGATGCGCGACACGCTCTATTCGATCATTATGATTGTAACGGGCGGCCTGGTGGGCTTCTCTCTGCTGCTGGGCGGGCGCAAATTTGCCACCCAGTATATGAACCTGTTCGGCATTAAACAGTATCTTATCGCCCTCTTCCCGCTGGCGATTATCGTGCTGGTCTTCCCGATGGCGCTGCCGGGTGCAAACTTTTCCACTGGGCAGGCGCTGCTGGTCGCACTGATTTCCGCCGCCATGTACGGCGTGTTCCTGTTGATTCAGACCAAAACGCACCAGAGTCTGTTTGTGTACGAGCATGAAGACGACGGTGACGATGATGACCCGCATCACGGCAAGCCGTCGGCCCACAGCAGCGCGTGGCATACGGTTTGGCTGATCGTGCATCTGATTGCGGTGATTGCCGTCACCAAGATGAACGCTAACCCGCTTGAGACGCTGTTAACCGAGCTGAACGCGCCGGTGGCGTTTACCGGCTTCCTGGTGGCGCTGCTGATTCTGTCCCCTGAAGGGCTGGGCGCGCTGAAAGCGGTGTTGAATAATCAGGTGCAGCGCGCAATGAACCTGTTCTTCGGCTCCGTACTGGCGACGATTTCACTTACCGTACCGGTGGTGACGCTGATTGCCTTTATGACCGGTAACGACCTGCAGTTTGCGCTGGGCGCGCCGGAGATGATTGTGATGGTCGCCTCGTTGCTGCTGTGCCAGATTTCGTTCTCAACCGGACGCACCAACGTGCTGAACGGCGCGGCGCATATGGCCTTGTTTATTGCGTATCTGATGACGATATTTGCATAATTTTATCCGGTGCGGGCTGATGCCCTCACCCCAACCTTCTCCCCCAGGGAGAAGGAGAAAGCATAAAAAAACCCGCCGAAGCGGGTTTTTTTATTATTTGCTGGTATCCAGCTCGTCGAAGCTCTTCACCAGATCGTCAATCGCTTTGATCTGCTTCAGGAACGGCTCCAGCTTGTCCAGCGGCAGCGCGGATGGGCCGTCGCATTTTGCGTTATCCGGATCCGGGTGCGCTTCAATGAACAGGCCGGCCAGACCGGTTGCCATGCCGGCGCGCGCCAGCTCGGTCACCTGGGCACGACGGCCGCCGGACGCGGCGCCGAACGGGTCGCGGCACTGCAGGGCGTGGGTCACGTCGAAAATCACCGGAGACTGGCCGGAGACATTTTTCATCACGCTGAAGCCCAGCATGTCGACAACCAGGTTGTCGTAGCCGAAGTTTGCGCCACGGTCACACAGAATGACCTGATCGTTGCCGCCTTCGATAAATTTATCGACGATATTGCCCATCTGCCCAGGGCTGACGAACTGTGGTTTCTTCACGTTGATAACGGCACCGGTTTTCGCCATCGCCGCAACCAGGTCGGTCTGGCGAGCCAGGAATGCCGGGAGCTGAATCACATCCACCACGTCTGCCACCGGCTGCGCCTGAGAGGCTTCATGCACGTCGGTGATCACTTTTACGCCAAAGGTCTGCTTCAGCTCCTGGAAAATTTTCATTCCCTCTTCCAGGCCCGGGCCACGGTAAGAGTTGATGGAGGAGCGGTTGGCTTTGTCAAAAGAGGCCTTAAACACGTACGGGATACCCAGCTTTTGGGTCACGGTCACGTAGTGTTCGCAGATACGCATGGCGAGATCGCGGGATTCTAGCACGTTCATGCCGCCAAACAGTACGAACGGCAGGTCGTTTGCTACCTTGATATCACCAATGCTAACCACTTTTTGTTTCATAGGATCGCCTTATTCAGGTGTGAATCGGAATTAAGATTAATGCAGTGTAATTTGTTTGTGCGAGATCGCGTTGATCTGCGCACGAATCATTTCGCTAATGGGGTCTTCCGGACACTGCTCAACGAAATAGCTCAGATCGTTTAGCGCCACGTGCTCACAGTCGAGCTGGGCATAGATCAACCCGCGATCGCGAATTTCGTATGGATCTTCCGGGTTGAACTGCAGCAGCACTTCGCTGGCTCGCAACGCCAGCTCCATCTGACGCTCTTCCATTAACGCAGACTTCAGCGTATCCAGCAGCTTGCGGATCACTTCTGCGTTATCCGCCTCGTCGAGATCTTCGTTGAAGAGTTCAGCCACCGGGCTGATGTTGCCTTTCAGCCACACGTCCAGCGTATGTTCATCCAGCGTGTCGCCGTTGAAGGGATTAATGAGCCACATTTCACCGTCCAGCCACTCAGCGCGCAGGATCATCTGCGTCGGGAAAATGACCGGGACTAGCGGAATATCCAGACGGTGCGCGACCCACAGCAAAATAGAACCCAGCGCCACGGCGCTGCCCTGACGATTTTTTAAGACCTGGTCCAGCCATAACGCGTCAGACAGGCGATACACGCCCCGCGTGTCGCAGAAACCCCATTCGCCGTAGAAAAGCTCCAGCAGCTTCTCTAATTGCCAGTCTTGCGGGCGAGCCTGATTAATCTCTTCACGCGCCAGGCTGACCAGATTCTCCAGCTCATCGTAGACAAACTGCGACGTAAAATCGTCGCGAATCATCTCAGAAATCAGGATCATGCCATCGCAAAGCGGCACTTTATTAAATTCGAAATCGGCTAAGGACCTCATGACTTACCCCAGTAACGGTATTCTTGTGGTGGCGAGTTTAATGATGATGTACAGCACCACCAGACCCAGCAGAAAAGCGATAAACCCGACCTGCTGGCTGCGCGGACGACGACGCCCAAGCGCGATAAAACCCAAAACGATGTAGATGATAACGCCAAACAGCTTTTCAGTCAGCCATGCACCTTTATCAGTAAATGGCAGATAGCCGGTCTTCCACATGAGCCCGGCACCGGAAAGGAGCAATAGCGTGTCGATGCAGTGCGGCGCGATACGCACCCAGCGGGCATCCGTCAGCGGATTGTTGCTGTAGCGCCACCAGTAACGGACGATGAAAAAGCTGACGGTCAGCGCAACGGAAATCAGGTGGACGGTAATGAGCACGGTAAACAGGCTCATAGCCACTGCCCCAGCGTCAGGCGTTCGTTGCCGCCGTAGTCGCGGCAGGTTTCGACAGCGGCGTAGCCAGCTTGCGTAAACAGTGCCCGAACGGCCTCTCCCTGCGTCCAGCCATGTTCCACGAGCAGCCAGCCGCCGGAAAGCAAATGTTTCCGTGACGTTGTCACAATGTGTTCGAGATCGGCTAATCCCGCTTTGGCGGCCACGAGCGCCGTCAGCGGTTCGAAGCGCACGTCTCCCTGCGCAAGGTGCGGGTCATGTTCGTCGATGTAGGGAGGATTGCTGACAACCATCTCAAATGAAAGATTCTCCAGCGCGGCAAACCAGCTGCTTTGCAGCACCGTCACGTTGCAGAGCCCGTGACGTTCCACGTTACGCTGCGCCAGCGCCACCGCATCGGGCATTACGTCCACCGCCGTCACCGCGCAGTCGGGCCGCTCGGTGGCGAGCGCCAGCGCGATAGCCCCTGTCCCGGTACCGAGATCGAGAATGCTGCAGGCCGCCGCCGGTAAACGCGCCAGCGCCTGCTCCACAAGACACTCGGTGTCCGGACGCGGGATCAGCGTCGCCGCCGAGACGTACAGCGGTAACGACCAGAACTCACGCTCACCGACAAGGTGCGCCACCGGCTCGCCGGTTTTACGGCGGGCAAGCAGCGCGGCGAGCTGCGCTTCCTGTTCCGCGGTCAGTTCGGTTTCGCCAAAAGCCAGCAGATACGTGCGGGCTTTACCCGTCACATGCTCAAGCAAAATTTCGGCGTCGCGTTTCGGGCTTTCGCTTTCTGAAAGCTCACCGGCCGCCTCACGTAACCAGCGCTGAAAATCCATTATTCCTGCTCGGAAAGCGCCGCCAGCTGGTCGGCCTGGTATTCCTGCACGATAGGCTCAATCAGCATATCCAGCTTCCCTTCCATCACCTCGTCCAGACGGTACAGCGTCAGGTTGATGCGGTGGTCGGTTACGCGCCCCTGAGGGAAGTTATAGGTGCGGTTACGGTCGCTGCGATCGCCGCTGCCCAGAAGGTTACGGCGCGTAGAGGCTTCCGCCTGCTGGCGTTTCGCCATTTCGGCTGCGTGGATACGCGCGCCCAGCACGGACAACGCTTTGGCTTTGTTTTTGTGCTGCGAACGTTCGTCCTGACATTCGACGACGATGCCGGTCGGCAGGTGAGTGATACGGATGGCGGAATCGGTGGTGTTAACGTGCTGACCGCCCGCGCCAGAGGAGCGGAACGTATCAATACGCAGGTCCGCCGGATTGATATCCGGCAGTTCAGCTTCCGGCAGCTCCGGCATCACCGCAACCGTACAGGCGGAGGTGTGAATGCGGCCCTGAGATTCGGTGGCCGGCACGCGCTGCACGCGGTGACCGCCGGATTCAAACTTGAGACGACCGTACACGCCGTCGCCGCTGATCTTGGCGATAACCTCTTTGTAGCCACCATGTTCGCCTTCGTTGGCGCTCATGATCTCCACGCGCCAGCGACGCGATTCGGCGTAGCGGCTGTACATGCGGAACAGATCCCCGGCAAACAGCGCCGCTTCGTCACCGCCGGTACCGGCGCGCACTTCCACAAACGCGTTACGCTCATCGTC
>NZ_QFXN01000103.1:0-10521 GCF_003144775.1 Enterobacter sp. CGMCC 5087
TCTTTCGGCAGCAGAAGCACCTGAAGCTGCTGCTCCATCTCTTCAGAACGCGCTTTCGCATCCTGCAACTCTTCCTGCGCCATCTCACGCATTTCAGGATCGTCGAGCATCATCTGCGCGGTTTCGATATCTTCCTGAACCTGTCGCCAGTCGGTAAAGCATTTAGAAACATCACTTAACTGCGCGTATTCACGCGAGAGCGCGCGAAAACGTTCCTGGTCCGCAATGGTACCGGCATCCCCGAGCAGCGCCTGTACTTCTTCATGGCGCTCGTGCAGAGCTTCCAGTTTAGCGACGATAGAAGGCTTCATAGGCGTAAGTGCACCTTGTCTTAGAAAATGGGTATAGGGCGCTATTCCAGCCCGAGGCTGTTGCGCAGAATAGTCAGGCGTTCATCATCCCCGTCACGGGCAGCCTGCTGAAGAGATTTGGTTGGTGCATGGATCAGGCGGTTGGTCAGTTTCCACGCCAGATCCTGCATAATTGCATTTGCGTCGCCGCCCTGTTCAAGGGCCGCTAACGCTTTGGCCGTCAGGTCATCACGCACCTGCTCCGCCTGCCCGCGGTACTCGCGGATGGTCTCGCTGACGCTTTGCGCGCGCAGCCAGGCCATAAACTCACTGGTTTCCTGCTCAACGATGGTTTCCGCCTGAACCGCCGCCGCTTTACGCTGGGCAAGGTTGTGCGAAATGATGCTTTGCAGGTCATCCACGCTGTAGAGATAGGCGTTAGGCAGCTTGCCCACTTCCGGCTCAACATCGCGCGGGACGGCGATATCCACCAGCAGCATCGGCTGATTACGGCGGGACTTCAGCGCACGCTCCACCATCCCTTTTCCGATAATCGGCAGCGGGCTGGCGGTTGAGCTGATGATAATGTCCGCCTCTTTCAGGCGTTCATCGATGTCGCTCAGGGCAACCACCTCTGCACCCACTTCATCCGCCAGCACCTGCGCGCGTTCGCGGGTGCGGTTTGCGATAATCATCTTTTTCACTTTATGCTCGCGCAGATGGCGCGCCACAAGTTCGATGGTTTCGCCCGCGCCCACCAGCATCACGGTAACGGTAGAAAGGGATTCAAAGATTTGGCGTGCAAGGGTGCAGGCCGCGAAAGCAACAGAAACCGCACTGGCACCAATGTCGGTTTCGGTTCGCACACGCTTCGCCACGGAGAATGACTTCTGGAACATGCGCTCCAGCTCGCTGGCCTTCAGATGCCCTTTTTGCGAATCCGCAAACGCTTTTTTCACCTGCCCCAGAATTTGCGGCTCGCCCAGCACCAGTGAATCCAGCCCGCTGGCGACGCGCATCAGATGGCTGACGGCATCGTTGTCCTGATGCCAGTACAGGCTGTTGCGCAGCTCGTCTTCATTGAGATTGTGGTAGTCGCATAGCCAGCGGATCAGCGCTTCGTGCAGGTTGTCCTGCTCTTCCACGCTTAAATACAGCTCGGTACGGTTGCACGTCGAGAGCACCACGCCACCCTGCACCATAGGCTGTGCAAGCAGGCTGTCCAGCGCCAGGTCAAGCGTGTCCGGCGAAAACGTCACGCGTTCTCGCAGCGAAACCGGAGCCGTTTTGTGGTTGATGCCGAGTGCTAATAGGGTCATGTTGAGCGGGAGTAGTACCAGCGTTAATAAGGTTAGCAGAACGCATCATACAGGATGCGCGAGATCAATAAAAGGGACTGCCCCCTTTCGGAGTAATAGGTTACACAACCCTTTGAGATAATTTGAACGTAGACGGTAGCCCCCTTCGACGCTAGCATTAACAGTTATAACTGCAACGTATCTCAAGGATTTGTCCTCATTATGACCCGACTGATTCGCCTGCTGCCGCTGGCAGCACTGGTTCTGACCGCGTGTTCCGTCACCCAACCAAAAGGCCCGGGCAAAAGCCCTGATTCACCGCAGTGGCGTCAGCACCAGCAGGACGTCCGTAATTTGAACCAGTACCAGACCCGCGGCGCTTTCGCTTATCTCTCTGACGAACAAAAGGTTTATGCCCGCTTCTTCTGGCAGCAGACGGGGCAGGACAACTACCGCCTGCTGCTGCTGAACCCGCTGGGCAGCACCGAACTGGAGCTTATCGCCAAACCGGGCGAAGCGCAGATCACCGATAACAAAGGCCAGCACTATACCGCGACCGATGCCGAAGAGATGATTGGCAAGCTGACAGGGATGCCAATCCCGCTCAACAGCCTGCGCCAGTGGATCCTTGGCCTGCCGGGTGAGGCAACTGACTACACCCTTGACGACCAGTACCGTCTGAGCCAGGTGAACTACACCCAGAACGGCAAAACCTGGAAAGTGGTGTATAGCGCCTATGACAGCAAGAGTAAACCGTCGCTGCCATCAAACATGGAGCTGACCCAGGGCAGCCAGCGTATCAAGCTGAAAATGGACAACTGGATCGTTAAATGATGACCCACTGGCCCTCTCCGGCAAAGCTGAACCTGTTTTTATACATTACCGGCCAGCGTGCTGACGGGTACCACACCCTGCAGACGCTGTTTCAGTTTATTGACTATGGCGACACGATCTCTATTGAACTGCGCCAGGACGGGCAGATTTGCCTGCTAACGCCGGTCGAAGGCGTGGCGCATGAGGACAACCTGATCGTTCGCGCCGCGCGTCTGCTGATGAAAGCCGCGGCGGAATCGGGCCGTCTGCCCGCGGGAAGCGGTGCGGATATTCGTATCGAGAAACGCCTGCCGATGGGCGGCGGTCTGGGCGGTGGATCATCCAACGCCGCCACCGTGCTGGTTGCGCTGAACCACCTCTGGGGCTGCAGGCTGTCGAAGGACGAACTGGCAGCCCTGGGCCTGACGCTGGGGGCGGATGTCCCGGTGTTTGTGCGCGGTCATGCGGCCTTTGCTGAAGGCGTGGGTGAGATCCTCTCCCCGGCTGAGCCGCCGGAGAAGTGGTATCTGGTTGCCCACCCTGGCGCGAGTATTCCGACCCCGGTCATCTTTAAAGATCCTGACCTGAAAAGGAATACCCCGGTTCGGTCAATAGAAACGTTATTAAATTGTGAATTCAGCAACGATTGCGAGGATATCGCAAGAAAACGTTTTCGCGAGGTTGATGCGGTGCTTTCCTGGCTGTTAGAATACGCGCCGTCGCGCCTGACTGGTACAGGGGCCTGTGTCTTTGCTGAATTTGACACCGAATCCGCCGCTCGTCAGGTGCTTGAGCAAGCGCCGGTTTGGCTGCATGGTTTTGTAGCACGTGGGATGAACACCTCCCCCCTACAGCAGACCATTCTGGCGCAGACTGAGTTTCGGTGACAACGTCACCCTGTTCCAGACGTTGCATCGCGCTCTTTAATACACCGCCTGGATAGCCTTCGCCTGGCCCGCACAGTTTGCGGCGAACGCTATCCACCACTGGACGCATGCCTGAGGTTCTTCTCGTGCCTGATATGAAGCTTTTTGCTGGTAACGCCACCCCGGAACTAGCACAACGTATTGCCAACCGCCTGTACACTTCCCTCGGCGACGCCGCCGTAGGTCGCTTTAGCGACGGCGAAGTCAGCGTACAAATTAACGAAAATGTACGCGGTGGTGATATTTTCATCATCCAGTCCACCTGTGCTCCAACGAACGACAACCTGATGGAACTGGTTGTTATGGTCGACGCCCTGCGTCGCGCTTCCGCAGGCCGTATCACTGCTGTAATCCCTTACTTCGGCTATGCCCGTCAGGACCGTCGCGTCCGTTCCGCGCGTGTGCCAATTACCGCTAAAGTTGTCGCTGATTTCCTGTCCAGCGTCGGCGTTGACCGCGTACTGACCGTTGACCTGCACGCAGAGCAGATCCAGGGCTTCTTCGACGTTCCGGTTGATAACGTATTCGGCAGCCCAATTCTGCTGGAAGACATGCTGCAGCTGAACCTGGATAACCCAATTGTGGTTTCTCCGGACATCGGCGGCGTGGTACGTGCCCGTGCTATCGCTAAGCTGCTGAACGATACCGACATGGCGATCATCGACAAACGCCGTCCGCGCGCAAACGTTTCTCAGGTGATGCACATCATCGGTGACGTTGCTGGCCGTGACTGCGTGCTGGTTGACGACATGATCGATACCGGCGGTACGCTGTGTAAAGCAGCTGAAGCGCTGAAAGAGCGTGGTGCCAAGCGCGTGTTCGCTTACGCGACTCACCCGATCTTCTCCGGTAATGCGGTAAATAACCTGCGCAACTCCGTCATTGACGAAGTGGTGGTATGCGATACCATCCCACTGAGCGACGAGATCAAAGCACTGCCAAACGTGCGTACGTTGACCCTGTCCGGGATGCTGGCCGAAGCGATTCGTCGTATCAGCAACGAAGAATCCATCTCAGCAATGTTCGAACACTAATCGAACACGGCCGAAAAACCCGCTGCGGCGGGTTTTTTTGTCTCCGGGTTTTATTTGTATGATTAATGCCTCCTTCACCTGCCATTCATATGACAGATGATGCGCATACGGATGATAGATAATTGTGAAAAACGTAGCCTCCTCACATGTTCTGCCCTTTCGCGCCCTCATCGACGCCTGCTGGAAAGAGAAGTACACCTCGTCACGCTTTGTCCGTGACCTGATTGCCGGGATCACCGTCGGCATTATCGCCATCCCGCTGGCGATGGCGCTGGCGATTGGCAGCGGCGTTGCGCCGCAGTACGGTCTGTACACCTCGGCCGTTGCCGGGATCGTCATTGCCCTGACGGGCGGTTCGCGCTTTAGCGTCTCCGGCCCGACCGCCGCCTTCGTGGTGATCCTCTACCCGGTTTCGCAGCAGTTTGGTCTGGCTGGCCTGCTGGTCGCCACCCTGATGTCCGGCGTATTTTTGATTTTGTTTGGTCTGGCCCGCTTTGGTCGCCTGATTGAATATATTCCCCTTTCCGTGACGCTGGGGTTCACCTCGGGGATTGGTATTACCATCGGAACCATGCAGATCAAGGATTTCCTCGGCCTGCAGATGCCCCACGTACCGGAGCACTATCTGCAAAAAGTGGGGGCGCTGTTTATGGCGCTGCCGACGGCCAACCTGGGCGACGCCGCCATCGGGATTGTGACGCTGGGCACGCTGATCGTCTGGCCTCGCCTCGGTATTCGTCTGCCGGGCCATCTGCCCGCGCTGCTGCTGGGCTGCGCGGTAATGGCTATCGTCAATATGTTCGGTGGTCACGTCGCGACTATCGGCTCGCAGTTCCACTATGTTCTGGCGGACGGTTCACAGGGTAGCGGCATTCCGCAACTGCTACCGCAGCTGGTGCTGCCGTGGGACATGCCCGGCTCCAGCTTTACCCTAAGCTGGGATTCCCTGCGAGCCCTGCTTCCCGCCGCGTTCTCTATGGCAATGCTGGGGGCGATTGAATCCCTGCTCTGCGCCGTCGTTCTGGACGGCATGACCGGCACCAAACACAAAGCCAACAGCGAACTGGTCGGTCAGGGATTAGGCAACCTCGTCGCGCCGTTCTTCGGAGGAATTACCGCAACGGCAGCCATCGCCCGTTCTGCGGCCAACGTGCGCGCGGGTGCAACCTCACCGGTTTCGGCGGTTATCCACTCCGTGCTGGTGATCCTCGCCCTGCTGATCCTCGCCCCGCTGCTCTCCTGGCTACCGCTTTCCGCCATGGCCGCCCTGCTGCTGATGGTGGCCTGGAACATGAGTGAGGCGCACAAGGTGGTGAACCTGCTGCGTCGCGCGCCGAAAGACGACATCATCGTGATGCTGATCTGCATGTCGCTGACCGTGCTGTTCGATATGGTTATCGCCATCAGCGTCGGGATCGTGCTGGCTTCTCTGCTGTTTATGCGCCGGATTGCGCAGATGACGCGCCTTTCCCCGGTTAACGTGGAGGTGCCTGACGATGTGCTGGTGCTGCGCGTGATTGGCCCGCTGTTTTTCGCTGCGGCTGAAGGATTGTTCAGCGACCTGGAGTCCCGCATCGCGGGCAAACGGGTTGTGGTGCTGAAATGGGATGCCGTACCGGTGCTGGATGCAGGCGGCCTGGATGCCTTCCAGCGCTTTGTGGCACGTCTGCCGGAAGGCTGTGAGCTGCGGGTGAGTAACCTGGAGTTTCAGCCGCTGCGCACCATGGCGCGCGCGGGCGTGCAGCCTATCCCTGGCCGACTCTCCTTCTACCCTAACCGTGAAGCCGCGTTAGCGGATCTGTGAATGACCTGATGCAGCGAAACGTCTCTGCATCATCACCCCGATCGCCTGCTGGAGCCATGCAAGCACGGCAGGCGTCATCCAGGTTCCTTTCATCAGGTGCGGCTCCTGCTGCATGGCCGTGCGAAACTTTTGCTGAGTCTCCGGGCTGGTGCCCGCGTAAGACTGGAACAATGTCAGCCAGTTTTCAGCCAGCTTTTGCGCATCGTCAGAGGCGGGGTCGGTATTTTCCCGCTGCGCCTGATGCAGTTTCGCCACCAGCGGCGGCCACTCCATCATGCGGTCAAAGTAGTGTGCCCGGGTAAAGGCTATCTCTTCGGCAGTGAGATACTTCTCCCATATGTTGAGCTTTGATTCCGCAAACGCGCGCGTGATGTAATCCGTCATCTCCGGCGTGATGCCGGTCTGCGCCTGCATCTGCGGTTCAACGCTGTGCATCTCGTTCAGCCGGGTGAGAAACTCCGGCTTGCCCGCCGTGTCCTGCTCCAGGCGTTCCATCCAGCGCGTCGCCAGATCTATCGCCCGCGCGTCAGTCGCGGGTATATGTTGCTGCAGAAGCGTCTTAGCCTCTGCAACCAGCCCTGACCAGATAGCCGCCAGCGCATCCTTCTGCACCGCAAACGGCAGCTGCTGTAACTCTTCTTTGCTAAACCAGCGATCGTACATATTCATTAACTCCAGAGTCTGTAGCCAGGATTCCAGATCCGGCGTCGCATCGTCGAGAAGCCCGGTCCGCAGCTCCACCAGCCGTTCGCGCAGCGTATGTATGCTGCGCAGCTGTTTATCCAGCAGCGTGATTTGCGCATCGAGTAGCTCGGTTAACGACAGCGACTCCTGTTCCAGGAAATCCCTGATTTCAGCAAGTTCCAGCCCCGCTTTTGCCAGCGCCTGGATCATGTGCAGACGCTGGACATCCGCCAGGTTGTAAAGCCGGTAACCTGCCGCGCTTCTGGCAGAAGGCAGCAACAACCCTGTTTGCTCATAGTGGTGCAATGTCCGCACGGTGATCCCGGCGCGTTTCGCCAGCTCACCCACCTGAATCAACATAACTGCTCCTTTTTCTTTGCCAGTGGCGCTACTCTGGAGCCTTACGTTACGTGAGGGTCAACCCTTGATGCAAAAAAAAACGACTCCCGCGGGAGCCGTTTCGGCGTTCTTTATCAGGCACTAGCTGTGCTTATGCTGATCGCGACGACAGCGTTTGTCGTAGTGGCGCACCCACCAGTATTTATCGCAGACTTCCTCATGCCCGCTCACGCGCGCCCCGGCCAGCCACAATACCGCACCAACGAAGATGCTCAATATCGCGCCGTGCGCGAAGTACTGCGGGAGGTCAATCTGAGGTAACTGATTTAAAATGGAATAACCCACGCCGGCTACCATCACGAACAGCCCCAATCCCATCAGTACGTTACCGAGTAACGAAGCGTTTTTGCGTTTCATGTGTCACCTCCGGAACTTTGGGTTGTCAGGGGAAAAGCCCCTAATCCTTGTGTGTAAAGTATAGACAACGCCCCTTTTATGAGTTGCGTGAATGATCACAATTACAGATAAGTCCCAAACAAAAGTTTACAAATAAGGCTTTGAACAGCTTGAAATTCTAATTGTTCAAATCAGAAATTATTCGTATTTCGTCGAGAAGATCGCAGAATTTTGTCAAGCGGCGCGCCAGACAGTAAACTACGCGCCAGATCTGGAACCCATTAGGAATTGAATCGTGACGATTAAACTGATTGTCGGCCTCGCCAACCCGGGCGCAGAATATGCGGCCACCCGCCACAACGCCGGGGCATGGTACGTCGATCTGCTGGCCGAACGGTTACGTGCTCCCCTGCGTGAAGAACCTAAATTCTTCGGGTATACCTCACGTATCAACCTTGCTGGCGCGGACGTTCGCTTACTGGTGCCTACCACCTTTATGAATCTGAGCGGTAAAGCCGTGGCGGCGATGGCAACGTTTTATCGCATCAATCCGGATGAAATTCTGGTCGCCCACGATGAGCTGGATCTTCCCCCTGGTGTGGCAAAATTCAAGCTGGGCGGCGGGCACGGCGGCCACAACGGCCTTAAAGACATCATCAGCAAGCTGGGCAATAACCCGAATTTCCACCGTTTGCGCGTGGGAATCGGCCATCCGGGCGATAAAAACAAAGTTGTCGGTTTCGTGCTCGGTAAGCCACCGGTTTCTGAGCAGAAACTGATTGACGAGGCGGTAGACGAGGCGGCACGCTGCACTGAAATCTGGCTGAAAGATGGGTTAACCAAAGCGACAAACCGCTTACACGCTTTCAAAGCGCAATAATCCGCCCGATACGGCTTTTTTACCGCGCGTCATGCGGGTTACGTGTATAATAGGCGTAGTTATTTACTTTTCATCAGTCGGTTATCGTTAACGGATTGATTATCAAGATATTAAGGTGATTTAGAAATGGGATTCAAATGCGGTATCGTCGGTCTGCCAAACGTGGGCAAATCCACCCTGTTTAACGCGCTTACCAAAGCGGGTATCGAAGCGGCGAACTTCCCGTTCTGTACCATCGAACCTAACACCGGCGTTGTGCCCATGCCGGACCCGCGTCTGGACCAGCTCGCGGAAATCGTTAAGCCGCAGCGCATTCTGCCAACCACCATGGAATTCGTGGACATCGCGGGCCTGGTAAAAGGCGCATCCAAAGGTGAAGGCCTGGGTAACCAGTTCCTGACCAACATTCGTGAAACAGAAGCGATCGGCCACGTTGTGCGCTGCTTCGAGAACGACAACATCATCCACGTTAACAACAAAGTGGATCCGGCTGACGACATCGACGTTATCAACACCGAGCTGGCGCTCTCTGACCTCGACACCTGCGAACGCGCGATTCACCGCGTGCAGAAGAAAGCCAAAGGCGGCGACAAGGACGCGAAAGCGGAACTGGCTGCGCTGGAAAAATGTCTGCCGCAGCTTGAAAACGCGGGCATGCTGCGCGCGCTGAAGAACCTGACTGAAGAAGACAAGGCGGCGATCAAATATCTGAGCTTCCTGACCCTGAAGCCAACCATGTACATCGCCAACGTTAACGAAGACGGTTTCGAGAACAACCCGTACCTGGACAAAGTGCGTGAAATCGCAGCGGCTGAAGGTTCTGTGGTTGTGGCGGTTTGCGCTGCCGTTGAATCCGACATCGCCGAGCTGGACGACGCTGACCGTGAAGAGTTCATGGCCGAGCTGGGTCTGGAAGAGCCGGGCCTGAACCGCGTAATTCGCGCAGGCTATGAGCTGCTGAACCTGCAGACCTACTTCACCGCTGGCGTGAAAGAAGTGCGTGCGTGGACGATTCCTGTAGGTGCGACTGCACCTCAGGCGGCTGGTAAAATCCACACTGACTTCGAGAAAGGCTTTATTCGTGCGCAGACTATCGCGTTTGAAGACTTCATCACCTACAAGGGTGAGCAAGGCGCGAAAGAAGCAGGCAAGATGCGTGCAGAAGGGAAAGATTACATCGTTAAAGATGGCGATGTGATGAACTTCCTGTTTAACGTTTGATTCGTCTTGAATGAAAAAAATCCACGCTTCGGCGTGGATTTTTTTTAAGTTAACGAACTTAAGCCCTCTTGCGCAGATAGAACTCAAGGTATTTTTTAGGTCTATCCTGAAATGCTCGTGCTTTGCCGTAATTATAAGCATCGTTAAAATATCTATACGCTTCATCGAATTGATTCAGCTCGTAACAGACCATGCCCAGGTCGATTAATGGTGCAGTGTCTATATCCGATCCACGTGTCCGTAATGTCGTCTCTCCCCATTTCTTTGCCTCAACGTAATCCGCGAGATCAAAATATGCGCTGTACATGCATGCAGAGATCCAGTTGGCAAATTCAGATTCGAGCTTTGGCTCAGGAAGAGTTTGCCAGGCCTTTTGGTATTGATCTAAAGCCTCGGCGTATTTTTGGTTGTCGTGTAACTCGTTTCCTTTTTCAATAGTTTTTGTTATAGATATTTTTATACTCAAGCGCATGTCCTTTTAAATAAAAATACTTTTCTAAGCAACAACCTAATTTAATAAAATGCATTACTAAATTATCATTTATATTATAAACTTATTACATTGCAATCGATCATTTTATAGCAAATCTTTTTAAGTATTAATGACTCTATAATATTCCAGTCACCTCCACCAAGCCCAGCGCCTATCCTTGGCATTTGTACTGAAAGGCGATTCACTAAAGCAAAGTCGGATAGTTTTTCAAGGCAATCTTCAAGGGATGCATAACATACGTATTGATTCTTATCATTGATATTTTTCTTTATACCATTCTGCGCATACATATTAGCAATAAATATCTGCTCTTGATCATCAACCTTGACAAAATCAACCGCCC